>JAQSYE010000233.1 GCA_029256305.1 Lacrimispora sp.
CATGAATGAAGGAAAACCTTCCCTGGTTTACATCTATAATGCAGTCGATGCACATTCCAGAGAGCTTTTATCTGTATTTAAGGAATTTGAGCTGAATCATAGCAATATGCGGGTATCCTGTATTGATATCTATAAATCTGACGGACTTGCAAAGCGCCTTGGTGTTTCAAATGGTCCCTGTGCAGTCTGGATTAAGGATAGTAAGATACAGGAAAAGATTGACGGCGACATTACAAAGGAACGAATTGAAAGCATCTGTAAATAAGAAAAGAAGATCCCCAGGCGGTACTAAAGTGTGTACCTGCCTGGGGATTTTATTGTTATATCAAACTGTATATGTGAGTTAGTCACGGATAATAATAAAAAAAGATTTATAATGAAAACATATTAAAAATGACAGGAACGATAAGAGGAGAAAATATATGTTTGAATTTTTGAAAAGAGATACAGGAAAAGTGATTCACGTAAATGATTTAGATCCGCTCATTGATGATTTAGATCCGCTCATTGGCAGCATTGAGTTAATCGATATCCGGGAACCCTTTGAATTTAAAAGCGGATCCATGCGAACAGCAAAAAACATCCCCATGGGTAATTTAATAAATAATCCGGAAAAGTACTTAATGAAGGACAAAACCTACTATATCATGTGCCAGTCCGGTGCGAGAAGCAAACGTAGCTGCAGTTCTCTATTGAAAAAGGGCTTTGATGTAGTGAATGTGGCGGGCGGAATGGGCTCCTACGTTGGTACAAAAAGAAAATAAAAAATGTCAGTTTCCGGTTCCATTTTCAGAACATCTGAAATGGAACCGGTTTTTTAGTATGTCCTAAGAAAAATCCCTTCTTTTAATCCCCCTGAAAGCATCATATAATGAAAATAAGTTTCATAGTTTTCACATCATATTGAAACTATAATACAAACCCGCTAGAATGAGATTCAACACAACTGCAAAGCGCATGGAATCCCTTCAGGCTTTTTAGAGAGGAACAGAGAATGAAAGGTCTACTTGTAAGAATCGATGACTATGTTCAAAACGCCGGAGAGGCCGAAAAACAACTCATAAGCCGGCTTCAGAGAAATCCGGAATCTGTGTTAAGAAAGACCATTAAGGAGATTGCGAAAGAAACCTATACTTCCCCCGCAACCATTGTCCGGCTTTGTAAAAAGCTGGGCTGCAAAGGCTATAAGGACTTTCAGAGCACTCTGGCCTACGAGGTGGCTTTGTTTCGGGAGAGCCGCGACATCGCATTTCAGAAGATTACGCAGAAAGATACCGTGGAAGATATTATTTACAAGGTAACAAAGAAAAATATCGAATCACTGGAAACCACAAGAAAGCTTCTGGAACCTAAGACAATCACTGCATGTGTGAAGCTTTTGGAAACCAGCAGGACCGTTTCCCTGTTTGGACTTGGAACCTCCCTTCTGGTGGCAAGGGATTTATATCTTAAGCTTTTAAGGGCAGATGTGATCTGCAATTTATGTGATGACTGGCATGCCCAGTTTTTAACAGCAAGAAACTTACATACCGGTGATTTGGCAATTGTTATGAGCTATTCCGGTCTGACAGAAGAGATGCTTCAATGCGCCAAAGAAGCAAAGGCAAACGGCGCAAAGGTAATTGCCATAACGAGAGCGGTTGAATCAAAGCTTGCGGCAGAAGCGGATTACGTCCTGCCTGTGGCCGCGACGGAGCTCATTCACAGAAGCGGAGCCATGTCTTCGAGAATTTCACAGTTAAATGTGGTCGATGTGCTATTTACCGCTTATGTAAATCGGAATTACGAGTTCTGCATGAACCAGTTTGGCAGAACCCATATACAGAAGGACGGAGGAACATAAAAGATGATTGATTTATCAAAGCTGACAACGGAGTCAAGAAATCCGGATACCATGGGTTTAGATGAGATGACTCCCACTCAAATTGCCCGTATTATGAACCAGGAGGATGGAGCCGTTATTAAGGCAATCGAGGAAGTTATCCCCCAGATCGCACAGGCCATTGAGTGGGCAGCACAAAGCCTGAAAGCAGAAGGCAGAATCATCTACGTAGGAGCGGGAACATCAGGCCGCCTGGGAGTACTTGATGCGGTGGAATGTCCTCCTACCTTCGGCGTGTCCCGTCAGATGGTTGTGGGGCTGATTGCGGGAGGAGAAAAGGCATTTGTAGAAGCAGTAGAAGGTGCGGAAGACAGTGAAACTCTTTGCAAAGAGGAATTAAAGTCCATTTGGCTGTCAAAAGAAGATATTGTAATTGGTCTTGCTGCATCCGGCAGAACGCCTTATGTGATTCACGGACTCCGGTATGCTCGTTCCCTTGGCTGCAAAACCGTGGCCATTTCATGCAACAGGGATTCTGACATTGGAAAGGAAGCAATGTTAGCCATTGAGCCGGTCACAGGACCGGAGGTTCTTACCGGATCCACCAGACTGAAGGCAGGCACCGCTCAGAAAATGGTTCTAAACATGATATCAACCGGAAGTATGATCGGAATCGGAAAGGTTTACCAGAATCTAATGGTGGATGTCAGGCAGACCAACGAAAAGCTTGTAGTGAGATCACAAAATATTGTGATGACTGCAACAGGGTGTGAAAGAGAGGAAGCAAAAGAGGTACTGGAACAGGCGGATGGTCATGTGAAAACAGCTGTAATTATGATTTTATCTGACTGTGATGCAAAAGAAGCAAGAGAAAAGCTGTTAAAAGCAGGCGGGAATGTCCGTCAGGCTTTGAAATAGAATAAGAAGGGGGGCTTTGGTCTGCCAGCTAAGCCAAAACTATAAAATTATCATTAAAGGAGGAGAACAATGGATTACAAGCAAGTCAGTGAAGAGCTGTTATCACTGTTGGGAGGAAAAACCAACATTACATCCAATGCTGCATGTATGACAAGGCTTCGCATCGGGGTGAAAGATTTATCAAAGGTAGACTTAGAGCAGTTAAAAAAGGTGGAGGGAGTCCTTGGGGTAGTGGAAAGCGATACCCTTCAGATCGTCTTTGGTCCTGGGAAGGTAAACAAGGTGTTAGATGAATTTTATAAGCTTACCGGACTGCCCAAAGGCCAGGCAGATGATGGGGGCAATGGTGCAGATATTAATACAGTAACAAGAGAAAACAAAGAACTGCAAAAGGCGAAATACGATAAGCCTGTCCAGAGATTATTAAAGAAAATTGCCAATATTTTCGTAGCACTCCTTCCGGGAATTATTGCAGCAGGTTTAATTAATGGTATCTGCAATGTTATCAATGTTTCTACACACGGAGCGCTTGCTGGAGTCTGGTGGTTCGCCTGTATCAGGACCATGGGTTGGGCTTTGTTTGCATACCTCCCTATTCTGGTAGGTTACAATGCAGCAAGAGAATTCGGAGGATCAGGGGCTCTGGGCGCCATCGCAGGTGCAATGTCCATAGCCAATGCAGGTATGCCTCTTCTTGCAACCATCAATGAGAAGCAGATTCTTCTGCCAATTACCAATGCTCCGTTTAACCCCGCTTCCGGAGGTCTTTTAGCAGCCTTAATTGCCGGTATGTTTTTTGCTGAATTGGAAAAACGGATCAGGAAGCACATGCCAGACTTAATTGATACCTTTATCAGTCCTCTTCTGGTGCTCATCATCGGCGGAATCGTCGCATTACTAGTCATTCAGCCTCTGGGAGCCGGTCTGACTAAGGTGATCTTTGCAGTATTAAGCTTTGCATATGAGAAAATGGGCGTAGTCGGCGGTTATATACTGTCTGCGGGCTTCCTGCCTCTGGTAGCAGTTGGACTGCATCAGGCACTGACACCCATTCATGCCATGCTAAATGACCCGGCAGGTGCCACTGGCGGAATCAATTATCTGCTTCCCATCTTAATGATGGCAGGCGGCGGTCAGGTGGGAGCCGGTATTGCTCTTTATGTGAAAACAAAAAACAAAAAATTAAAAAGATACATAAGAGATTCCATTCCAGTAGGAATTCTTGGAATCGGAGAACCAATGATGTATGCAGTTACCCTGCCTCTTGGCAGATCATTCTTAACTGCCTGTATCGGCAGCGGCTTTGGAGGAGCGATGGCAGCACTTCTTCATCTGGGAACTGTTTCCCAGGGTGTTTCAGGTCTGTTCGGACTTCTGATCGTGAAACCGGGTCAGCAGCTGTCCTTTATACTGGCTATGCTGGTAGCTTACGCAGGCGGATTTTTAGTTACTTATTTCTTTGGTGTGGATGAAAACAGAATCAACGAGATATACGGAGAAGAATAATGAAAACTGGAATTTCCATCTACTTTTCCAGTGGTATGGAGAAGAATGAGTCACTGATTAAAAAGGCAGTAAAAAACGGAGTCACCTATGCATTTACATCTCTTCACATACCGGAAGAGACAGTGGTGGATTACAGTAAGGACATCAGACAGCTTTTAGACTGCTGCAGGAAAGAAAAATTAAACTTGATCGCAGATGTGGGACCAGAGACCTATGAAAAGCTTGGCGTTGCCAGCATGGAAGAGTTAAAATCTCTGGGAATTACCCATGTAAGGCTGGATTATGGCTTTTCTCCCAGGGAAGTGGTTGAGATCTCCAAACATTTTTTTGTGGTTTTCAATGCTTCCACCATTATGGAAGAGGAGCTTCTGGAATGGAAAAGGTATGGGGCAGATTTTACTAAATTTGCAGCCTGTCATAACTTTTATCCCAAGCAGTTCACCGCTTTGTCCTTAAACCAGGTGAGAGAAATCAACAACCGATTAAAGTATCTGGGATTTACAACCATGGCATTTGTACCGGGTGACTTAACGCTCAGGGGGCCGCTTTTTGAAGGGTTACCGACCGTGGAAGACCACAGGAGCCGTATGGATGAGGTGGCTTTCAACATGCTGGAGCTTTCCATGAAGGGAGGCTGTGATGTAGTACTGGTTGGCGATGTGGACATTAAAGAGAAGGACTGGGAAGAGGTAAAATGCATCAGCCAGGGCTATGTGGAGCTGAGGGCTGACTTATTACCAGGCTATGAATTTGTAAGAGACCAGATTCATCATGACAGACCCGATTCCAGCGAATATCTTTTCCGCTCCCAGGAATCCAGATTATATAAACTGGAGATTGAAGCGGAAGAGAATACTTCAAAATCAATGGTTTTAGAAAGTGGAATGTTTTACAGAAAAGCAGGGAGCATCTGCATATCCAATAAAAAATATTTAAGATATATGGGAGAACTTGAAATTGCCCGTGTGGATCTTCCAATGGATGAACGTCTGAATGTAATTGGGCAGATTAAGGAAAAGGATCTAAAATTTCTTCCTTATGTTCAGAAAGGTTTTGGAGTGAAGTTGATATAAAGGTGATAAACAGTAAAATTAAAACCAGCCAGGGGAAAGTGGTGTTTTGTGCTTTCGTCTTCCGGCTGGTTTTTTGTTAAATTCTGGCCTCGATCAATGATTTCAATGCTGCAATTCCATCCTGTATTTCCTTTTCACTTAGATGTCCGTAGCCCAATAAAATCTTATTTGTATGAGTATTTTCATCGCTGCAGTACTGGGATATGGTCTGCAAATAAATCCCATTCTTTCTGCAGTCCGAAACAAAATCTTTTCCAAATTTCATCTCCGAAAATTCGAGAGCTACGTGAAGTCCTGATTCATCGCCCCAGGCGTTTATCTGGTTGCCAAATGCCTCTTTTGCAGCTGCCAGAAGAGTTTCGCGTTTCTTTGCATACACTCTTCGCATATGCTGAACGTGACGATCCATCTTCCTGCTTTTTAAAAATTCCGTAAGAGCGATTTGCTCCAATACGGGATTTTGAACATCAAGAAAGTTCCGGTAATGCTCCCATTTTTCCTGCAGTGCTTTGGGAACCACGGCAAATCCGATTCTCAGGGCGGGAAATAAAGTTTTGCTAAAGGTTCCCACATAGATGACTCTGGAAGGATCCATAGAATAAAGAGGGGTTACCGGTGAGCCGCTATAGCGGTATTCACTGTCATAATCATCCTCAATAATATAGTAATCCTTTTCAGCTGCCAGACGAATTAGTGATGCGCGGCGCACAGCAGGCAGAATACCGCCTAATGGAAACTGGTGGGATGGAGTGACATATACGGCTGATAAATCCATCTTTTTAATCCATGACTCATCGGCTCCCTGCCGGTCAGCAGGCATAAAGCACAGGGGGTAATTCCGGTCATTTAGGACTGTGCGGATTCCTGGATGAGAAGGATTTTCCAAAGCAAAGGGCCGTTCTTTCTTATAAAGAATATCCACAAGTAAATAGAAAGCCTCAGTAGCGCCTGAGGTAATATAGATATCTTCCGGATCTACCTCCATGCTTCTGCTGCGTATCAGCCACCTGGAAATCTCTTTGCATAAGGGTTCATATCCTTTTGGACCGCTGTATTCTAACTGCTGAACGGGAAGACTGCTTAATGCTCTGTGAACCATCTGACTCCAGGAAGACCATGGAAAAAGTGACAGATCCGGCTGTCCAGTTTTAAAATTCCAATGAATCTTGGGCTGTTCTATTTCTGAATCCTGAGTGGCTTGTGGGTTTCCCGGTATTATATGCAGTCCTTGTGTTACCCTGGAGGGAGCACCCTGCCGACTGATAATAAAGCCTTCTGTCAGCAACATGTCGTAGGCTTCACATACTGTATTGCGTGAGGTTCCCAGCCCCTTTGCAAGTTCCCTGGTGGAAGGCAGTGGTTCGTCTGGAAGAATCTCTCCTGT
>JAQSYE010000015.1 GCA_029256305.1 Lacrimispora sp.
CAGTGGTATTTTTACCCCTTGTCATCTGGTATTGGATACTATATAATATGACTAAGGGGATTATCACATGTGCTGAGCTTTCCCATGCAGAACGGAGGACATATGAAAACCAACGAGGAACGATTACAGAAAATCTTAGAGCATCTGGATGGATTAGGCTATATCGCGCCGGAAACCATACCAAATATTGATTTATATATGGATCAGGTCACGACTTTCATGGATAAGCATTTAAATGAAACAAAGCGTTATCCCGATGATAAGGTCTTAACAAAGACGATGATCAACAATTATGCCAAGAATAATCTGCTTCCTGCGCCCATTAAAAAGAAATATACAAAAGAGCATATTGTTCTGCTTATATTCATCTATTATTTTAAAAATTTATTATCCTTTAATGATATTGAACAACTTTTCAGACCCATTACCGATAATCACTTTGATTCTACTGACGGCATGCCTTTAGAAGCAATCTATAAGGAGGTATTTTCAAAAGAAGGTACCGACTTAGAACGCATCAAATCCGACATCATGGAAAAGTACCAGCATTCCTCCAAGACCTTTGAAGACAAAGGAGTGGAAGGAGACGACCAGGAATACTTACGCCTCTTCTCCTGGATCTGCGAGCTGTCTTTGGATGTATATGTAAAAAAGCAAGTGATCGAACAGCTTATCGACGATCTAAGAGAGGATCCTTCATTAAAAAAGAAAAAATAAACGAACAGGGGACAAGAACCAGAATCTGGGCTTGTCCCCTGTTTACTTATAACTCTTTTTTCTCTTCCAAACGCTTAAATACCATATCATAACCGTCATTCCCGTAATTTAAAGAACGGTTCACACGGCTGATGGTAGCAGTGGAAGCGCCTGTCTTCTCTGCGATCTCCAGATAGGTTCTTCCTTCACGGAGCATTTTAGCTACTTCGTATCTCTGAGATAAGCTTAACAGCTCATTCACGGTACATACATCCTCAAAAAACGTATAGCACTCCTCCGGCGTTTTTAAGGTTAAAATTGCTTCAAACAGATGATCGACTACATCTGTCTTGATTTTTTTATTCATATGAGATCTATCCCCTTTTTATTCCTTATGGTCTATCTGTATTTTAACATATTAACGTTATAAAATCCACCCCTGTAACATCAGGAAAGCATAAATTTTTCTACCACCAATGCGATTCCGTCGTCATTATTGGAAGCAGTCACATAATCAGCCGCTTTTCTTACAGGCAGAACGGCATTTTCCATGGCCACACCAAGCCCTGCGTACTCAATCATAGATAAATCATTGTAACCGTCGCCGCAGGCAATCATCTCTTCCCTGTTCATATTAAGATGTGTAAGAAGCCGTTCCAGGCTTGCTGCCTTATCAATTCCCTTTGGCAGAATTTCAAGAAAATAAGGCTCTGAACGATACACGCTGTAATCACGTCCCAGCGCAGCCTTGACCTTTGGTTCTACCATGGCGAGATAGTCCCCCTCTTCCAGCATCAGATATTTAACTACTGGAAACTGTACGTAGTTTTCCATATCTTCCACTTCCCTGACAGACAATTTATTAATAGCAGATTCTTTTCCTACATACTCATCTTCAGCATTCCCAGTTATGATTAAGTCATCTTCATAAGTTAAGATATTAACTCCATGTTCTTTTGCCATTCGTATAATCTTCTGGTTTGATGAAACCGGCAATTCCTTTGCAAAGATGGTCTCACCTGATTTACAGTCTATAATGCGTCCTCCGTTAAAGGACAAAATATAACCACCTGTTTCATGAAGCTTTAATTCTCTTGCAACGGGCATGATTCCATAAGTGGGGCGGCCGGAAGCCAGCACGATCACTCCCCCTTGACGCTGCAACTCAAAAAGTGCTTCTTTTGTTCTGGGCGTGATCTCTTTATCCCGGTTCGTCAGCGTCCCATCCAAATCAAGCACTATCATACGATATTTCATTGTACTTCACCTGCTTTTGTAAATTTTACTATAGCAGTATAGCACAGTTTTACCCCATATACCATCTTTAAATAAGAAAACATGTAATAGTTCGTAAACTCTGCCTGTCAGACTACATAGAATTTTAACAGGAGGATGAATGGAGGAAAACCAAATGAAAAAAGCAATTGTTATCTTTCTGACGGTATTTATAGTGGTCAGCTGCTTGACCGGCTGCAGAACAACGTCACGGAAACAAATAAAGCCTCTTTTTTCCCACGTATCCGCCCAGACCTTTGTGGTTTAAATTTTTTACAGACAAGGTACCTTCCCGTATTATAACAATACAATGTAGTATTAAGATATGAAAAAGGAGGATTTTATGAGAAAAGCCTATCGCACATTTATTATGGCCATTCTCACCGGAGCGTCTTTACTCAGCTTAACTGCCTGCGGTTCAAAGGCAAAGCCATCGAATCTAACCCCGGTCAAATTAAATGAAGTTGCCCATTCCATTTTTTATGCTCCCCAATATGCAGCCATTGAACTGGGATATTTTAAGGATGAGGGCATTGATTTAACCCTAGTGAACGGAGCCGGCGCTGACAAGGTTATGACCGCGCTTATATCCGGTGATGCAGATATTGGTTTTATGGGCTCTGAGGCCTCAATCTATACTTATGCAAATGGTTCCCAGGATTACGCAGTCAATTTTGCCCAGCTGACACAGCGTGCAGGCAATTTCCTTGTTGGAAGAAGTGAACAGCCTGATTTCAAATGGACTGACTTAAAAGAGAAGAAAGTACTGGGCGGCAGAGCCGGTGGTATGCCGGAAATGGTATTTGAATATATACTGAAGAAGAACGGAATTAATCCTTCCACTGATTTAACAATTGACCAGAGTATTAACTTTGGACTGACGGCAGCCGCTTTTACCAGCAATGATTCCGATTATACTGTTGAATTTGAACCGTTTGCCACAGGACTTGAAAAAGAAGGAAAAGGCTTTGTAGTCGCTTCTTTAGGCGTAGACTCCGGCTATATTCCGTATACCGCCTACAGTGTCAAAAAGAGTTACCTGGATAAGAATCCTGAAACAATACAGAAATTTACCAATGCAATTCAAAAAGGCCTGGAATACGTAAATTCTCATTCTTCTGAAGAAATTGCAAAGGTAATCCAGCCCCAGTTTAAGGAAACCGACGTAAAAACCATTGCTTCCATCGTGGACCGTTACAAAGCACAGGATACCTGGAAAAAGGATACTGTATTTAACAAAGACAGCTTTGAGCTTTTGGAGAATATTCTGGAAGAAGCTGGTCAGTTAAAGGACCGGGTTCCCTATGAGAAATTAGTTACAACAGAATTTTCCGAGAAGGCAGCAAAATAGACCAGAAAAACAAGGAAGGGGACAATGCGCAGGCAATTGTCCCCTTATAATAGTGACATTATGAGGTATAATCTATGGATATTCCATTAAATCAGGTACTGAATCCCACCAAGGAACAGCGGCAGGAAATGATCAGAAATTCACTGGAAATGGCCGGTCGACCAGAAGATTACGAATATATTGTTCGTTTACTGAGCCCTCCGCCAGATATTACAAATTATGCACGTCCAGGCGAACTAAGAGGCGTAAAAATTGGCGTCATAGGGGGAGGACTTGCCGGTTTATCCGCCGCTTTTGAGCTGCGCAAGCTGGGAGCCGATATTACGATTCTGGATGCAAATGACAACCGAATCGGAGGCAGGGTTTATACCTACTATTTCGATTCGGAAGGTAAATACTATAATGAATTCGGAGCTCATCGAATACCGGTCACCCATGAGACCACCTGGCACTATATCAATCTGTTTGGATTAAATACCCGTCCTCTGTCTTTAAGGCAGCGCAACAACTTTTTATACGTACATAATACCCGTTTGAGAACATCAGACTCCATTGAGCAGATGCTTTATCCCCTGTATAATTTAACTCCACAGGAGCAAAACACTTCCTGGGCAGATCTCAACGACTATGCCTTTTTGTATCCGATGATGCAACTTCCGCCTGATATCCGGTCGGAACTGATACAGATTTTACCAGAATATTCCCCGGAATATCTTCCGTTTATGAACAATTCCGTCCGTCAGACTCTTGAAAACCTGGGCTTAAGCCAAGGGGCGATCAGCCTGATCTCAGGGGTTGACCCTGGGACCGGAGCTCTGCTCGATATTAGTTACGCGGAATCCGTCCAGGAGGAGTATACCGTCGACTACCGCAACACCTTTACCATAGAAGGCGGAATCGTAAACCTGCCCTATGCTTTTATCCAATCCTTCTTCACAGACAAATTACCCCAATATCAAACGATTCCAGCCTCTCAACTAGGCACAGTTACTTACTGGCCTGGCCAGACGGTTACTGGCATTTATCAGCCGCAAAACAGCAGTCAAATTATCCTGGATCATCGCAATGTGCAGGATTTAAGTAGAACTTCCGATGCTTTTGATTACGTTATATGTGCAATTCCTTTCTCCACTTTGAGGGAAGTGGATATCAAACCACGTTTCAGTAATCCAAAAATGCAGGCTATTTTAGAATATAATTATACGAATTCGCAAAAAACCTTTTTTTTATGTAGGGAACGATTTTGGGAACAGAATACCGATTATGGCCGTATGGTGGGAGGATTTTCCCAGACAGATCTGCCAATTCAGTACATCTTCTATCCTGGCGATCACATTCTATGTCCGGATCTTTCTTCCTGCTCGCCCAATGAACCGGGTGTACTGATCGCTTCGTATAATTATCATTTAAATGCAACAAGAGTAGGAAATATGCAAAAGTCGCTTCGATTTGAATATATAAAAGAAAGCGTGGAGGAAGTTCACGGATTGCCAAGGGGATTCTTAGATTCCATTGTGGAAGACCATAAGACAGTGGTCTGGGACAATGAGCCCTATAACCGGGGGGCATTTGCTGAGTCGCTCCCAGGTCAGAAACAATTGTTTGCTTATGAGATGTTAAAGCCCGAGTTTAATCAAAAAATCTTCTTTGCCGGTGAACATTTATCTACAAAACATGGCTGGATGCAGGGGGCATTGCATACTGGTATGGACGCCGCCAATCAGCTGGCCAATTCTTTTCACAGCCAGCTGATGTAGTACAATACAGCCCCAGGGAGAAATCCTACGCAAATCCGTGCTGCCATTATGGACCATTATAAAACACACAATACATGAAATAAGGGTGCTGTCGCCTTGATAGAATTATCTATTTTGCAACAGCACCCCTTTGTATAGAAGCAGTTTAAGTTCTAAAACGGTTAAAGCACTCAATCATTTTTCACTTTAACATCTAAAATATCCAGCAAGAACATAAACATGGGAATACCCAAAAGCAGTCCCCACACTCCAATATAATGTTCACTCACCAGAAGAATAAGAAAAACAAGAAATACCGGCAATTTTGTCTTTGCCGACATTAATTTAGGATTCAGCACATAGGTCTCCAATGAATGAAGCACAAGAATCATGATAATAACCTCAATGATTTTAAATGCGCCACCTATGTTAAATGCTATAATACCAAGCGGTATCAAAGATATAATCACTCCCGCAACCGGAACCAGTCCAAGTATGAAAATCATAGCTCCAAGCCCCAGGGTCTGGGGAAATCCCATAATCGTTAGTGCCACTACGGACAAGAAGGAATTAATGAATGCAATTAAGATTTGCAATTCAATAACTTTTCCAAATGAGTTCAAAAATTTCTTCCCGTAAAATGTAAAATATTCATAGAGAAATGACACCTTACTTTGTTCCATATGTTTGAAAAAAGCCATAATCTCTTCCTTTTCCAGAAGGAATAAAAAGCTGATCAGCAGAGACAGCAGAAAATTGATGCTGAAAGTGCCTGCAGTTGTCACAAAATTCAGCAGATGACCTTCTGCCATGCGAATATACCCGCTGATCTGGTCCTCTGGGATACTGCTTAGCAAATTAAAACGGTCATAATTCTGTAGCTGATGAAAATCAAAGGTAGAAATTAAATTGATTACATCAATCAGCTGTTGTGTAACCTTTGGAATATATACAATAATACCGATGATAAAAACAAGAAGAAATATGAGATACATTAAAATAGTAATAAGCTTACGACTGATCTTTATATACTTATTAGCCTTTTCATAAATAAATTTTTGCAGCTGACCAAAGATGAAAGTCACCATAAATATCAGCAAAAACTGATTAAGCATTCCTCTTAAGAAATAAAGAAAAGCAGCTAAAAGTATAATACTGATTACCTTTTTTGTAAGTTCTCCGTTAATAAAATGATCCAATTTATCCATAGGCTGTGCCTTTCCGTAATTAAATTTTCTGTTTATCAATATTGGCAGTCTGACTCACTGTCTATGCGATTATAATATAGATGGCGGACAATGGAAATACTAAATCAAAAAAAACCAAGGATTTTTATGCTTTTTAACAATTTCATAACTAGCCTTTTTAATTCTATCATATGGTGTTATAATTATTTTAACAGGACGCGCTTATTTAGCTCCTGTAATTTTATGAGTGATCGGAGTGATACATATGAATATCGTACTATTAGAATCTCTTGGGATTCCGGACATCCTGCTAAATGAATACGCAAAACCATTGATCGATGCAGGTCACAGTTTTACAGCTTTTGAAAAAAACACTGATACCAAAGTTCAGATTGAACAAGCTAAAAATGCCGATGTCATTATGGTTGCCAATATGCCCCTGAGCGGGGAAGTCATTGACGCCTGTAAGAACTTAAAATTTATAGATGTTGCTTTTACAGGTGTAGATCATGTAGATCTGGCCACTGCCAGAAAAAATACCATATCCATCAGCAATGCTGCCGGTTACTCGACGGAAGCTGTTGCGGAACTTACATTATGTCTTATGCTCTCACTTCTGCGCAACGTGATTCAGACAGATACCCGCTGCCGGGAAGGAAAAACGAAAGACGGTCTGGTTGGCTGTGAACTGATGGGGAAAACAATAGGAATTATCGGTGCCGGTGCAATTGGTTCAAGAACTGCAGAGCTTTGTAAAGCCTTTGGATGCCGCGTTCTTGGATACAAACGTACCATCACAGGAAGCGAACCGGACTTCATGGAATTCGTATCTTTAGAAGAACTTCTTTCTAACTCGGATATCGTTAGTCTCCACTGCCCGTTAAATGAAGATTCCCGTCATTTAATAAACAGGGATACGATTGCAAAAATGAAACAAGGCGCTTATATCATCAATGCTGCACGAGGTCCAGTAGTGGATTCTGCCGCTCTTGCAGAAGCTTTAAACAGCGGATATCTGGCAGGTGCCGGAATCGATGTATTTGAAAATGAGCCGCCAATTGACACTTCCCACCCACTTTTAAACTGTAAGAATACCATTGTTACGCCCCATATTGCTTTTGCCTCTGCAGAATCTATGAAGTTAAGAGCTCAGATCGTATTTGAGAATCTTAGAAAGTGGATGGAAGGCGACCAGATTAATAAAATTCTATAAGTTTGAACCTGAGGGGCATCTGAAATTTGATACCTCTCTTCTATATTATAACTGGAAGTTTTTTACAACAAAATCCACAGAAAAGGTCCAAAAATATTTTCCAATTTGTGCAAATAATACTTGTAATTCAAAATCTTCATGATATAATCTAGACAAGGGGATATAGCTCAGCTGGGAGAGCGATGCGTTCGCAACGCATAGGCCACGAGTTCGAGTCTCGCTATCTCCACGAAATGGAAGTATAGCTCTTGAAAGTGCAGAAAAAGCCCTCTGAAAACGTACTTTGCAGCACCTTTATAGTTACAATCATTCTCAGCGGTATCGCGTTTTATAAGCATTATAGGTAAAATCAATACGCTGTAAAATTTCAGTTTTGCTACATAAAAAACTACTAACTTAATATTTCATAGTTAGTAGTTAATTGATCTCTTTAACTTTTAATATATATTGACCATTCTAAAACCTTGTTTATTTGCTTCCTCATCAAAATTTTCTCCGTCTATATGAATGCAATAAACCTGACTCCTATTTTCTTTAGGTACTAATTCACATAATCTTCTTAGTGATGTATGAGCACTGTTTTTTGAATCATCTATGCATGCATCATGATATACTATATTTCCATGCTTTAAAAAATTGATGATATCGATATTATTCTCATAGGTATCTCCACTATAAAAAATGCTATTTCCTATATCAAATTCTAAAATATACGAATATGTATTAAGTAATTTAACATGTTTGGTTATTTTTGAATCTACCTTTAAACGCAATGATTCTATTCTCATCTCATTGGGGTTTAGTAATTCGAAACTTTCATTTTCTTTTAGGCCTAATAATTCTAGAAACACCTTTATTTTTTCTTTTTCATTAAAGTATACTTTTGTTGATATTTTATATTTCCAATAACAAAATCCGATGAATCCTCCTAATGACCCTATATGATCTGAGTGCATATGTGTTATTAGTACATGAACTTCTTTAACTCCATCCATTAAATTTTTCTCTAAGATTTTCTTAAATACCGTTTCTCCACAGTCAATTAATAATAATGTTTCATTTTCTTTAATAAATGCTGATGTATTGGATTCTGTAGAATGATATCCTGAACCTCTACCCAAAAATAATAGCTTATTCATAATTCACCCCTTCGTTAGATGTTGGATTTCTAAATTAAGGATAGCATCAAACTTACTAACTATCAATATTAAGTTCTCAATGTTCATATTACGTCAAATCCTGATTTATTTTGTTAATACTTTTATTTGGTATTTTCTCTTACCGCATCTAGGACATTTCAAATAGCGATTTTTCCTCTTATGCCGTGCAAAAAATACATGTCTTAAAGTTGTGCCATGTCGCTTATGGCAATGATGGCACTCATAATATCCCAAATCGCGCTCCAGTTTCAGGATGAAAAAACATAGCAGATATGAAGAGGGTAAAAATAAATCCAGCCATAATTGCTCGATTCCATCTCTATTAGGTTTTCTACTTTCACTAAGCAGTCGACGACTAAACAGGATTTTTTTCTGAAAATACCTTGGACAAAATATGACGGGTTGGCCAAAATTCATACAAGTGTATGTTTTGAATAGAACCTTTAAAGGGCTTGAAACTTTCTGCTAAAAGAGGCAATGCATCAAATATGTATCTTGGTTCATCTATCAGCATAGTCGTATGAGGGGTCCAATTATAGCTATCTCCAAACCTCTCTTTTAAATCAAATAGACTGCGATTTGGATCTGGCGCAACGAATAAAACCTTTGAACCACTAAACATTCCAATGTGGTTAAAAGTAATATCAAATGCTTTATTTTCTTGGGAAACCCGAGTTACTAAATCAATTACTTCAGCTTCCTCTCCTACCGCAAAAGTCCCCAGTGTTATGTGCTGAGGCAAGTCTTTCGTATGACTGCCTATGAAACCATTTTCATACAACTTTCCCTGCAAAGCAGCAAGATCACGTTCCGTATTGTTATCATATCCAGCCATTACACACAAAAACTTCTTCTCCATTTTTACCCCCCCTTTACAATATAAATTATTTTCTTATAATTGAATCCAATACCGCTTTATCCTGTCCCCCTCAACAACCACTTCTTTCTCAAAAACTCCTCCATTTGCTAAAATTGTCTTCTCACTTGCCACATTTTCAAAATTACAGGTGACTAAAACTCTCTCCAAACCATAATCTTTACAGTTCTTCAAATTCTGCCGCAGCATTTCTTTTGCATACCCCTTTCTCCTTTCGGCAGGCCGAACGGAGTATCCAATATGTCCACCCCACACACTCAAAATCGGATGGTTAATGTGATGTCTGAAGTCTATTACTCCGATAATCTTATTATCAGCTGACCGGATCGCAATAAATATATTAGATGTAACCCTGTCTTCGGGACACGTTTCTTCATTTTCCATGAGGTCAATGGTTTTTATCCATTCATCTGCCGAAGAACAACTTTTCAAATTGCCGCATCCATCCAGGCTGTCACCTGAATCTAAAAATTCCTGACGATACTTCATAATATCGTCTGCATATTCCATTGTTGGTTTTATTAATTTGATCTCAGCCATTCATTTTATCTCCTGTTCTATTTTCATTTACCTCATCCAGCATCTTTATATTACTGGTATTGCCTAACTGATTTTTGAATTCTTCCCAATCATTTCCTATTATATTATTCTATCTGTACTGAACAATCAATATTAATTACACGCCACATGACCCACTCTCTCATATCCACTCTTTTTCCGCATAATATAGAACAAATGCTCCTACATATTTTATGGGGAGGCCCCCTTTGGAAAAAATACTGGACAATAATTACTATGATCTCATTATTAATAATGTCTCTGGGCCTTTGTACGACGAAGGGGATAATATCACACCTTTAAATATCAGGCATTCTCTGCTTAGTGTTCCAGTAAGAAACGCAGACCCCTGCGATCTTGGTAAACATCCTTATTATAACTTTCCCTCTCTTTATACTGCTACTTCCACCGTCAGTATTGAAAAATCCGGAATGGGAACAGTACAGCGAAATCCCTGGTACAGGTGCCGCAACCGCCCATGCAACCGGCGCCTTAGCCATGATTTTGGAATGGGGAATTCCCGGAGGAAACTATACCTCCCTTTCAGGCAATGCAATCAACAGTCTGATCACCCGTGGGACACGGAGGGAATCTTCTATTATTTATCCCAACAATATCTGGGGCTATGGAATGTTGGATATCAATGAACTTTTTCAACGTCTTACCAATATTTAGAAGATGTAACTTTTTTCCATTATGCCCCCTCCTTTCATAATAGAATTCCTGCTGCATAAACATATCATATATGCCCTCAGTGTAAGACAGGAGAACTTTTATTGAATAAAATTCTGGACAATAGCTATTACGACCTGATTATGAGCAATACCATAATATCGGGTTATGACACAGGTGATAACATAACCCCGCTCAGTGATCGCTACTCTCTGCTTCATATACCCATTGTATCACCGGATCCTTGTGTCCTGGGAAATCGTCCCTATACCAGCTTTCCTTATATACATTGGAATCTGTGGTAAGCCTTGATAAATCAGGCGTTATTATCTACCCAGCCGCTATCCGTCGTTCCTTCCACCGACAACAACGGGCATGGAACTGCGATTGCCAGCATAACTGCCGGATCACCAAGCTGAAAATCAGCGAAAAGGATAAGGAATTTTGTATGGAGCTCTGGCCTTATGCATCCAGCAGGATTTCCATTGATATCTCTTCTCCAAACAGGGAATCAGGGGATTGTGAAAGAAAATTACCCAACTTTAACCGGATATGATATTAACCGGATGATGATGAGAGCCGCCAGACGCGCACCAGGCAATACATACCCAAACAGCCTTTGGGGCTATGGCCAGCTTGACATAAATAAGGTATTTCAGCAGCTTACAAACTTGTAATCGGCAAAATAATGCAAAACGGACCGGAGGACTGTCTTTTGGAAAAGATTCTGGATAACGATTATTATGATCTGATAATTAATAATGTCTCGATTCCTAACTATGACTCAGATAATATAACCATGATTAATTTCAGACATTCTCTACTCCATATACCGGCAGCGAATAGAACCCCCTGCCTGCTGGGAGAATACCCCTATAACACATTTCCAACTCTGTATACGCTCAACTCTACCATCAGCATTGAAAAGTCAGGTATCGGTCCTGTACAGCGAAACCCTTTTCTGAATCTGACAGGCCGTGGAATTATTGTAGGAGTTATTGACACAGGAATCGATTACAGCCACCAGGTGTTTCTTTACAATGATAATACTTCCAGAATTCTATCTATCTGGGATCAATCCATTCAGAGCAATAATCCGCCGGTGGGATTTAATTTCGGCACAGAATACAACAGAGAATCCATTAATATTGCCCTGAGATCCGATGATCCCTTATCTATCGTCCCTTCCATCGATACTGTCGGGCACGGGACCTCTGTTGCAAGCATCATTGCAGGCAGATATAATCCAGAGAACTCCTTTACTGGTGTGGTCCCGGAAGCAGAACTGGTTGTTGTAAAGCTAAAAGATCCCAAACAGAATTTAAGGAGTATTAACTTTGTTCAGCCTGACGTTTTGTGCTATCAGGAATCTGACATTATGCTGGGCGTCCGGTATCTGGAAACATATGCCCAGAGTGCCAGTCGTCCGCTTGTTATCTGCATTGCCCTTGGCAGCAGCCAGGGCGGTCATGATGGAACAGACGCATTAAGCAACTATTTAAATTATCTTGCCAGACTTCCCGGAATCGGAATATCCGTTTCAGCAGGAAATGAAGGAAATGACAGG
The DNA here is from genome assembly GCA_029256305.1 of Lacrimispora sp. Classification (GTDB taxonomy): domain Bacteria; phylum Bacillota; class Clostridia; order Lachnospirales; family Lachnospiraceae; genus Lacrimispora. The sequence continues at coordinate 12,293 of JAQSYE010000015.1, forward strand.
CGGCATTATTTTAACAGTACAACAACACCTCCTTATTATAATAACTTTGAATTACGAATAGGAGAAAATGATCCCATGTTTTTTATGGAGATCTGGCCTTATGCACTGGGCCGTGTTTCCATTGATATTTCTACCCCAAACAGGGAATCTACTCAGCCCATTTTCCCTACAATTGGTTCATGCAGAAAGTTTGATTTTATATTTACAGGAAGTACATTGTGGGTAAATAACTTTATATTTGAGGAAGAATCCGGTGATCAGCTAATTCTTCTGCGTTTTCAAAATCCCCTTCCAGGCGTGTGGAATATCCGTGTGCAAAGCATGGAAAATGAACCCATTTCATTTCATTCCTGGCTTCCTTCCGGTGACATTATCTCAAACGATACTTTTTTTTTAAATCCCAATCCAGATACCACGATTACCTCTCCGGGGGATGGAATCAGCCAGCTGACAGTGACTGCATATAATCAGTTTAATGACAGTATTCTCATTGAATCCAGCAGAGGTTATACAAGAAACGGGCTGGTGAAACCAGACATCGCTGCTCCCGGATATCAGATTCCCTGTGCGATTCCCCGTAACCTTTACGGAACCATGACCGGAACCGGAGCTGCCGCTGCGCATACAGCAGGAGCAGTCGCCATGATTCTGGAGTGGGGGATACCAAGAGGCAATTATACATCCATGACCGGAAATGATGTGAACCGGCTGTTGATCCGTGGGGCGGCGCGTGATAGCTCTATCACCTACCCAAATAACATCTGGGGATACGGCCGGCTTGATGTAAATAACCTGTTCCGAAGACTGACCAATATCTGATCCAATTTTATTGGAAGGGAGCGTAAGGAGGCCTGATTTTGAGTAAAATACTGGATAATAATTATTACGACTTAATTATTAATAATATCTCAGTCCCCTCCTATGATACAGGAGACAATATCACACCACTTACTGAGCGAAGCTCTCTTCTTCATATTCCCACAACCGGAACGGACCCTTGTGATCTGGGAATACACCCCTATAGCACTTTTCCCTCCCTCTATACCCTTGAATCCACAATCAGTATAGAAAAATCTGGTATTGGTACCGTACAGCGAAATCCCTTTTTGAGCCTGACCGGCCAGGGTATCTTAATGGGTTTTGTGGATACCGGAATCGACTACCAACATACCGCATTTCGAAATAGCGACGGAACAACCCGCATCGTTTCCATATGGGATCAGACGCTACAGAGCGGCACAGTTCCGGAAGGCTTTACCTTCGGCAGCGAATACAACAGAGAGGCTATCAATCTGGCTCTGACTTCAGAAGATCCCCTTTCCATTGTCCCGTCCGCAGATACCAACGGTCACGGGACCGCTATGGCAAGCATTGCAGCAGGAAGCGTCAGTGCTGATCAGATCTTTTCCGGAGTGGTCCCCAATTCCCAGCTTGTGATTGTCAAGCTAAAAGACGCGAAGGAAAACTTAAAAAACATATTTACAATACCAAAAGATTCGTACTGTTTCCAGGAATCAGATATTTTGTTGGGCATCAGATATCTTTTTTTAACCGCACAGGAACTCAAACTCCCTCTTGTCATCTGTATTTCATTGGGCACAAGTCAGGGCAGTCATGATGGAAAAGGAGTACTGAGCAGTTATCTGACCTATCTGGTACAGCTTCCGGGAATTGGTGTATCCGTCTCTGCCGGCAATGAAGGAAATACACAGAGACATTATTTTAACAGCACGTCTGTTGTCCCTTTCTATGATGATTTTGAATTGAGAATTGGGGAGAATGACAAAGAATTCTGGATGGAAATCTGGCCATATGCACCAGATCGGATATCCATTGATATATCAACACCTAACAGAGAATCGACTCAGCGCATTTATCCTTCTATCTCAGACTGCCGTAAATTCAACTTTATTTTTACCCAAAGCGTAGTTTGGGTTAACAATATTATTTTTGAGGAGGAAACAGGGGATCAGCTTATATTAATCCGGTTTTTAAATCCACAGCCGGGTGTGTGGTCTTTGCGTGCCCAGAGCATTGAAAATGAATCATTTTCTTTTCATTGCTGGCTTCCCAGTGGATCAATCCTGTCTGATGACACCTATTTTTTAGCTCCTAATCCGGATACCACCATCACCTCCCCCGGTAATGGCGCCAACCAGCTGACCGTGACCGCCTATAATCAGTTTAACGATGGTATTCTTCCTGAGTCCAGCAGAGGCTATACAAGGATCGGGCTGGTGAAACCAGATATCGCCGCTCCAGGCTACCAGATTCCATGTGCAGTTCCCGGCAATCAATATGGGACTGCAACCGGTACGGGTGCTGCCAGTGCCCATGCGGCGGGAATTATTGCCATGGTGCTTGAATGGGGAATTCCAAGAGGAAATTATACCTCCCTGACCGGGTATGACGTCAATCGGCTGATTATAAGAGGAGCCACAAGAAGCACCTCTGAGGTTTACCCCAATAATGTCTGGGGATACGGCCGCATCAATGTGAACAACTTATTTGAACGACTCACCAATATCTGACCTTTTAGATGAAAACAAGCACCAGAGTTCCTGATATCAGGATGATCTGGTGCCTGCTTCTTTTTATTGCATGTTCAGTTAAAAACAGAAATTCCGTATTTCAGTTTTCTGTAAAATTTCCAAACGACCACCGCCGGGAAGCTGAAAAACAGATAAAGCGTTGTCAATCCACCGATGACTGCATATACCGCCATAAGCAAAACAATCATAAACCCCATAAATCATCCCTCCTTCTACCATTCTATTTTAGTAATATCTTCCATAAAAAGATAGAGAACAGAGGGAATCTTAACGCTATTTTAATAAAATCGTTTATAGTCGAAATCTGTCGATTAAATCCTTTAATATCTGTGCCTGGCCGGAAAGTTCCTCACTGGTTGCCGCACTCTCTTCGGCTGTTGCAGAGTTCGTCTGAACTACACTTGAAATCTGATCAATCCCCAGATTTACCTGACCAATGGAAACAGCCTGTCCTGCTGACGCATTGGAAATCCCATTAATTAAAGAAACAGTTCTCTCAGAAGCAGCAGCGATCCGATCCAGAGATTCTTTTGTTTCCGCTGCAATGAGCGTTCCATGTTGTACAGACTGGTAGGAATTTTCGATCAGAGCAGATGTATTTTTCGATGCCTCCCCACTCTTGGATGCTAAATTTCTTACTTCATCTGCCACAACTGCGAAACCTTTCCCCGCTTCTCCTGCCCGTGCTGCTTCTACTGCTGCATTCAAAGCCAGAATGTTGGTCTGGAAAGCGATGTCTTCAATTGTCTTTATTATTTTACCGATTTCTCCAGACGTCTGGGAAATCTCATCCATGGCCTTCGTCATCTTCTGCATCTGCTCTTTTCCGCTGCTTAGCTCCTCAGCCATTTCTTTTGCCTGAGAACTGGCCTCACCGGCACTTCTGGCATTTTCTTCCACCTGCTTTGATATCTCGCCTATCGTGGCAGCCAGTTCCTCGATGGAGCCTGCCTGTTCAGTCGCTCCCTGAGACAGTGCCTGAGCTCCTGCAGATACCTGATCTGCTCCTGCTGCCACTTCGCCGGAAGAACGGCTGATGCTTAAAAGAGTATCTCCAAGCTGAGTTTTTAACTGATGCATTGCCTCGTGTATGCCTCTAAATCCGCCGACATAGGCAGAATCGCTGGTGGTGCTGACTGTCAGGTTCCCTGCTGCCATCTCATGAAGAAGATAATCCACATCTCCAATAATCATCCCAAGTCTGGAAACCAGGTCCCGGGTAGCATCTGCCAGGATACCTGTTTCATCTCTGCTTTTCACCTCTGATACAGGAGAATCAAGATCACCTTCTGCCAGAAGCTTTAACCGGTTGGCGCAAGCAGTAATGGGACTTGCTATCTTGTTGGACAGAACGGCTGATAACACGCCTGCAATTATGAGAAATACAGCAATCAGTGTGAGCGTAACCGCGCTGGCTGCTTTGGTGGACCCCATGAAATCTGACATGGGTGCGCTGATTCCGATGCTCCAGCCATCAGTACCAACGATTGGTGCATAGGAAAGAAACATCTTCTGCCCTTCTCTTTCATAACGACCGAATCCGCTCTTTTTCTGCGTCATTTCTGATTCAAGTGCCGCCAGTTCTGCAAGCCGGGAGTCCTTTGCTGCACTTTCCTGTACGTTTATTCCGCTGGAAACCTTCTCCATATCCGGATCAGCAATCACCTTTCCGGACTGATTAAGGAGATAAGCGCTTGAACCCTTGCTGACCTGAATGGAGGCAGCGATATCGTTCAAAAAGGTTTCCTTCGGAACAAAATAAACCACTCCTACCACTTTCGTTCCAGGAATTCCCTTCTCCCACAAAGGGGCTGATATGATAATAGTCATCTGCCCTGTAACCTTACTGATTAATGGTTCCGATACTGCCATCTCTCCTTTGATTGAACGCTTAAAATAATCCCTGTCCGAATAATCTTTTCCATCAAAAATGCTGATTCCATCGGCCCCTATAATATTCCCTCTCTGGAACTCGTGGGTCTTGGCTCTCTGCTCGATAATGGACTTCTTTTCTTCAATACTTGTCTCCGGATTAGCCAGTCTTGCAATGCTACCCGCCTCATAAGCAAGGTTCTTATAAATATCCAGTTCCTTTGCTACCCGCTCAGACGCAGTCTCAGCCAGTTCTGTCATGGACTGGTTCATGGTTCCAATCATGCTGTAATAATTTAAATAAATACTAATGCCGCCAACAACTGTGAGAGAGAAAAAAACAGTTAAAGCCATGTTAAGAAATATCTTGGTTTTTATGCTCTTCATGACAATTCCTCCTTTGTGTCTTAGCTGAAATTTTATGGATAAATCTGCTATTCAGCTTACTTTCAGTATACTTCACAAAGGTATGATTGTCTATTCTCTTTTAGAAACCCAGCTATTCCTCCTAAGGTGTGATCCGGTACATGGCGATTTCATCAGTTTCCCGGTTTGCACTGATTAACAAATCTTCCCCGTCTTTTTCCAAATGCAGGACATTGGCAGGTCCACAGTCCCGATCAAGGATCTCCCATTGGTATGTCTGACTCTCTTTGTTCCAGGTAAAGCAAAGGAGATTTCTTTCTCCCTGTCTGTGCCCCACCACCAGAGCAGGCTTTCCACATAAGCTTCCGCCATAAATCGCATGGGAAAATTCTGCCGCTCTCTCATATTCGTATACCTTCTGATAACTGCCGGCCGATTTTTTATATATGGAAATACAGTCCCCATGAAAGGGGGACAATACTGCAAGTTCTTTTTCCCCATCCTCATCAAAATCAATTAAAACACCATCACTGGCGGGAGTGTCAAGAAGTTTACGTATCTCCCACTTTTCTCCTGGATTTACAGGTGGAACAAACTGACAGACGCCTCCTTCAAAGGACACCAGTCCCGTATCCGCCCCGTCTTCCTCTACCCGGTAATAACCGTGATTTTTAAGCAGCCCTTCTTCAATCACTTCAAATTGTAAAGGACTGGACTCACTAAGATCAGAAAAATCTTCCGGAAGCACTGCGGCATAAACCTTACCTGGACTTGACCAGTCTTCCTTATATTCATGACCGGATTTTAATGTACATGCAAGAAGATAGCGTGTCTTGCCTCTTTTTAGTATGTCAAACCGATGGACGTGAGGAAGGGCCGCGATGGTCTTTACCAGCCATTTTCCCAACTCTTTTGGAGTTACCAGTACTATCACTGCCTCTTTGGAATCATTGGGAGAGTAAAACCGGTGAGTTGCAAGAAACTGCCCGTCTGTTCCGGGAACCTGCACCATGGACATGGTACCCCCTGGTCCCTCCCATATGGTATCCACTTTATTTCCGTCCATATCAAATAAATAGCAGGGATCTTCCTTCTCTGCCGCTACCAGAAAATGTTCTTTTCCTTTATAATTAAGAGGAGCAACCGAATAACATTTTGTTAAATGCTCCAATACCTTTTTCTCTGCTTTCATTGCACACTTTCCTCCTGGCACTGTTTATCCAGAATCTCACTCATCCGCTTATTTGCATCATAAAGTTCTCTCATCCACTGGGAATCTCCAGTATACCAGAACTCCGCCACATACTTTCTGATCCCCAGTTCCCAAGCTGTTTGAATGGCACTTTCAAAATCCACATGCCCTGTTCCAAATGGGATCTCCCTGAATTTACCAGGAACGGTTTCTTTTAAATGCATCGCAACCAGATGACCTTTCCCTGCGCGTAAGTCATCTAATGCATTGATCCCGTAAGTTTTGGCTGCGTTGGTAATATTCCCGATATCCGGATAGACGTTTAAATACATAGATGATACCAGCTTTACATATTCCATGGATTTTTCCACTGTATTCATGAATTCCGTTTCCATGGTTTCAAATCCAAGCACCACTCCGGAGCGTGCTGCGATCTCCGTGGCTTTCTTTAAGTTTTTTAGAAAATACTGTTTCGTCTCTTCGTTTGAATCCTCATAATATACATCATAGCCTGCCAGCTGGATGATCCTGACACCCAGATCATCTGCCAGCTGGATTGCTTTCTTCATAATCTCCATCCCTATTTTCCGCACAGCGGGGTCGTGGCTTCCAAGGGGGTATTTGCGATGACCGCTTAAGCACATGGTGCGAATAGGCAGTCCCACAATCTTCATTGTATTGATTAATTCCAGCCGTTCCGCCTGTGACATGGACAAACGGCTTAACTTTTCTTCGGTTTCATCAATGCTGATTTCCACAAAATCATAACCGGCAGCTTTTGCTGCTTCCAGTTTTTCTTTCCATCCAAGCCACCCAGGCATGGATTTCTCATATAATCCAAGGGTATATGCCTTTTCCATAAATTTGCCTCCACGAAAGATGCAATCAACATGGAAGCCCGGGCATTGTTCCACTATGATTGATTAAAAATCTGACCGGCGGACCACAAAAACTTCCACCCCTTTTTCCCTGATTAAATCCAGAGCTTCAGATGACGCTTTTTCATCTGTTATTAAATACTTGATTTTTTCAATAGGGCAGCTGACAAAACTGCTGTTTTTCCCGATCTTTGTATGATCGGCCAGGACATAAACATCCTGGGTTGCATGGCCTACCATCATTTCATTGATACTGACCTCATTGAAGATCTCCGTTGTCATGCCGTTTTCCCCGCTGATTCCGGAACAGCCGATAAATGCTTTCTTCGCATAGATTGTCTGTAAATTGCGTATTGCGAAATCTCCCACCATAGCTTCTTTTGGATAGCGCAGTTCACCGCCTGTCAGCACAACGTTTACTTCCTGGGAGTGCTCACAGTGAATGGCTTTTCCATTATTGGTTATGACGGTTACGTTGGAACAGCTAATGTATTCCAGTATTTTTAATGCATTGCTGCTGGTATTAATAAAGAGCGTATCATTATCGGATACTAATTTTGCAGCAAATTCAGCAATCAGCCTCCGGTATAAGGATACCTCATCTACAGGACTGCCGGAAGCAATCGCACCCCCATGGGTGCGGACCAGAAGTTTCTTATCTTCCAGATACTGCAAATCTCTGCGTATGGTGATCAGCGAAACCTCTAACGCTTCCGCCAGTTCATCTACCCGCACCCTGGGATTTTCCTCCATTAATTCCAGGATGCGGCTCCTTCTGTTTTCAACACAAGCTCTGTCTTTTTTCATCATTTACCCTCTCAACTCATAAAGATATGATTCTTTATCCTCATTATAGCCTGTTCAGAAGCCTGTGTCACTTATTTTATGTTCGTTTTGATTGAAACTAAAGAATTCCATTTTCCTTCATTTTTTGTTCCATCTCCTGGGGAGACATGATATTTCTCAGACCAATCACCAACGTGCCTTTTTCCTGTGCACCCTTGAACATGCTGACGAAATTCTGTGCGCAAAAGACAACATCATACTGAGTGGCTGCCGTTTTTCCTTCCGATAAGGCGCAGTGATGAACTTTGTTTGGCTTTATTCCCGCCTTATCAAGTACCTTCTGCATTGTCATTTTCATCATCAGACTGGAGCCAGCCCCATTGGCACAGCATACCATAAAACTCATATTTTCTTTTGACATATTCATTCTCCTGACTTCTACTTCATTCCTTTTAATTCTTTATAGGCTTCGTAATTCTCTGTGATAAGGAAATAACCCTTTTTGTCCTTCCGGTACTGAATCTGGGGAATTGCCAGTAAGACAACTACTACAATCAGCACTCCGGCGTAGCTTAAGTATTTCATGACTGCTGTCATAACCGGCCATACAACGGCCCAGTCCCACATGCCTAAATATCCGCCGTAAGCCGCCATTCCAACCCAGCCTGCAATGATTGCCGATCCGAACACCTGACAGATGCCGGAAAAGAACGGTAATATAAGAGCTGCCTTAACTCCGCCTTTTTCGTTAGCAAATACAGCAATAGTTGCGTTGTCAAAGAATACAGGAACGAAACCGCAGATTACCAGTACAGGGCTCTTTAATACGATAAGGGCGATAATTGCCAGAATCTGACCTGCAAAGCCTGCAAGAAAGCCAAGTGGTACTGCATTGGCAGAACCAAACCCAAAGACTACTGCACAGTCAACACCCGGAAGAGAACCAGGAAGAAGTTTATCTGCAATACCCTGGAAGGAAGCGGTGAGCTCAGTCACAAAGGTTCTTACTCCCAGCTGAAGGATTGCCAAGTAAACGGAGAAATAAAGGCAGGTCTGAATTACGTAGAAGACCATACTTGCGCCTTCTTTCATGAACTTTTGTTCCACCAGATAGTCCCTTCCTAAAATACACAGAATCGCTCCGAAGAAAACGATCATAAGTATGGAGGTACATACCATGTTTTCATTGAATATGGACATGAATCCGGGAAGTTCGATATCGTCTATCTTCTTTATTTCTTTCCCGTTCTTCTTTTTGCCAAACAGTTTTTCTGCCAGCCATGTATTAAGTGCAATACCGAACATCTGCTGATGTGCCAGACAAAAGCCTGCGCCATCGGTCAGTTCCTGACAGGGCTTAATGGTTAAGTTGGATCCAACTGCCCAGTATGCTCCAAGAATCAGTGCCATTACGATCAACAGGGCAACATTATTGTTTAATAAAAACGGACAGGCAAAGAGGATAAGCCAGTAAGCGGTTGCCGCCTGCTGTACCTGAACATGGCCTGTGGTAAACAGGGCTCTTAACTTTGTCACCTTACTGAAGCGAACCAGCATAATATTTACGATGAAAGCGATCAAAAGCAGAATCATGGCATTGCCGAATGTCTTGCCAAACACCTCTTCCACTCCCGCTGTTACCGCATTCTGTCCAAAGTAAGGGTCAATTACCATGGCGTTCATATTGAAACGGTCTTTTAAACCTACAAGCACAGGACGGAAATTATTAACTAAGCCTCCGGAACCTACAGTCAGAATCAAATAACCTACAATTGCTTTAATCACTCCTGCGAGAACATCATACCAAGGCTTTCCTAGCAGCACATAACCAATCATAACGATCAGACCAATCATAAAAGCCGGCTGCTGTAATACATTGACTGCAAAATACGACCAAATCTTTAATAAAATATCCATAAGAAACCCTCCCCATTATTAATCCAGATAATCGTTCTGAATCTTGATCAAATCCTCCGGTGTATTGGCACTTAAAAGTGCTTCCACCGCCCCTTCATTCATTAACAGCTCCGACAGCCTTGTCATGTTTTCTAAATGCTGTTCCGAATCGCAGGATGCCAGCGTAAAGAAAAGCCTTGCATCCTTTTCCTCGTCACCCGGTTCGAAGCTGACCGGCTTATTCAGCTTCATAAACCCGATTGCAGTTTTGTGCACCCCCTTTGCACCTTCCTGCGAGTGCGGCATTGCTACATTGGGCATAATGATAATATAAGGTCCATATTTTCTGATGCATTCAATGATTTCTTCCTTATAATCTGCCTCCACTGTCCCATCCGCTTCTAAGGTTTCACAGCTCATCCGGACCGCATCTTCCCAGCTTTTCGCTTCCTCAGCAAATTTATAATGCCCCAGTTCTACAAACTCTTTTAACAGCATGGTTAACCCTCCCCGATTATTACAAACAGGACCGAAATGGTATGTTCTGAGGTGCTTCAAAGCAATCTTCAAATCCTCTGGGGTGATGGTATGCTTTTTTCTCCCGGTCTGCTGGATAGACATATTTTCCGCCTACTTCCCAGAAAAACGGATGGAACCGGTAATCCAGACGGTCCTTTTTCATATCATAAAGCACCCGGATTTCATTCACATCTGCCATAAAGTTGCTCCATACATCATAGTGAATGGGAATCACCACATCACAGTTTAATGCTTCCGCCATACGCAGCACATCGCAGGAGGTCATCTTATCGGCCATCCCTACGGGATTTTCTCCATAAGACCCAAATGCCACATCAACCTTGTGATCCTTTCCATGCTTCGCAAAATAGATGGAATAATGAGAATCACCGCTATGATAAATGTTGCCGCCTGGTGTTTTAATTAAGTAATTGACCGCCTTATCGTCCATATCTGTTGGGCAGATTCCGGTCAGTTCTTCTCTGTCCGCTCCGGTGGTGTCCGTTGTCACAAGACAGGTTCTGTCGAAAGAATCAAGCACTACAATCTCCACGTCCTTCATCTTAATGGTGTCTCCCGGGCGCACCACTTTGCACCGTTCTTTTGGAACTCCCCATTTGATCCAGGTCTCCACAGACTTTAAAGGACCGATAAATGGAACTGGAATTTCATTTCCATTCTCGTCTGTGGTTGTCATGCCGCTTTGGATTACGTGAGCTGCATACTCTGCGCTCATGTGATCCTGATGATAATGAGTTGCTAAAACTCCATCCACCTTTTTGATGGCAAATGGATCAATGACAAAGGGCACTGCTCTTAGATTGGGCTGCATCTTCCTGGCACCACACATATTTGCCATCTGATGTCCTTCGGCCATCATTCCGTCTCCATGTGTCCGCTTTCCGTTTCCACACCATAAATCGATGGTTAAATTACAGCCGCCTGGTGTTTTAAACCAGATTCCCGTACAGCCTAGCCACCACATTGCCACGGTTCCGGGTTTTACTTCCTCGCTTTCAATCTCTTCGTTCAGCCAGGTTCCCCACTCCGGAAACGTGCTCATGATCCATGATTGTCTGGTCGTTTCACTCACCTTGCTCATACTACCTTCTCCTTTGATCTTAACGCCTGTTTTTTATGTTCGTTTTGTTTCTGTAACGTCATATTAACATGATTAATATTGATTTTCAATAGCTTTATATGTTCGTTTGTCTTTTATATGTTCGTTGTTGAAACTTTGTAATATCATACAGATTTTCGTCGTTTTTTTGTGCATATTTACATGGGATATCCCGATCTTTTCTCCGCATAATAAATGGAAACAGGAGGTAAACCACATGTTTCCGGATAAAATTTATTATGAACCAGATTCCCTAAGCTATGAATTAGGCGGATTACTAAAAGAAAAATATAAAGACATTCCCTGGATCCCCATTGAAAGCCATAATAAAATAGATGAACTGCGCACCCGCCCAAATAAGGATTTCCCTGAGTTAAAACGCTTACTGGTAATCGGAGTTCGAAAGACTCACAAATACGTTCCAAACCACAAAGTATCGGATTTTCTTGTTCCCTATACCTCTTCCGGCTGTACTGCCATGTGCCACTACTGCTATCTGGTCTGCAACTACAACAAATGTTCTTATCTGCGCCTGTTTGTAAACCGGGAACAGATGCTGGACAAGATAATCAATCACCAGGCAAAATCCGTAAAAGATTACACCTATGAAATTGGCAGCAACAGCGATCTGGTTCTTGAAAATACAATTACCGGTAATTTATCATGGACGATTGAACAGTTTGGTAAAACAGACAAAGGCTTTTTGACCTTTCCAACTAAATTCAATCAGGTGGATCCCCTTCTTAATTTAAACCACAGGGGGCGCATTATCATGCGCATGAGTGTTAATCCCCAGCCCATCATAACCAGATTTGAACCTGGTACTTCCGGATTAAATGCGAGGATCACTGCGTTAAACAAAATGTGTGATGCAGGCTACCGGGTTGGAATCCTCATTGCTCCTGTCATATTAACGGACGACTGGAAACAGCTTTATTCAGAGCTGATCACAATTCTCTCCATGCAACTGAGTGAAAAGGTAAAAAGAACTGCTTTGATTGAAATAATTTTCATGACTTACAGCTTTGTTCATAATGCCATTAACAGCGAGGCGTTTCCTGACGCAGGCAAACTTTATGACAAAGACTTAATGACGGGAAGGGGCAGGGGGAAATACTGTTATAGAAATGATTTAAGAGAGGACGGAGAGCTCTTTTTAAGACAACAGCTGGACGAAAAATTAAGAGAAATGACTGTTTTGTATATTGTGTGAAATGCCAGAGTCCTTACGTTTTTTTTGCAATGTATGAAAATATATGATATAATGACTTCGTTTTTATTCTAAAGATAAAAGAAGGAAGATAACCATGTATAACGATTTATTCTCCATCGGAGGTTTTACGTTTCACGGATACGGTCTGATGATCGGCATCGGAATTGCCGCAGCTTACTTAACGGCAGAATACCGTGCGGGTAAGGTAGGACTGGAACCGGATCACTTATTCTATCTGCTTATCCTGGGAGCCGGAGGCGGTCTTGTTTGTGCCAAGCTTCTTTACTACGTAACAATATTTGACGAGATCAGAAGTAATCCCAGACTTTTACTTGATATCTCTGCAGGATTTGTGGTGTATGGAGGAATTATTGGCGGAATCGGATTCGGATATATTTATTGCCGCATAAAGAAAATAAGCGCAATCCGTTATCTGGATCTTGTGGTCCCGTCAATCGCCCTGGCACAGGGTTTTGGAAGAATTGGGTGTCTTCTTGCAGGCTGCTGTTATGGACGCGAAACTACCGGTCCATTTTCCATTACGTTTCAGAGTTCACAGTTTGCCCCCAATGGTATCTCTCTGTTGCCGACACAGATTGTATCCAGTGCCTTTGATTTTGTAAATTTTTTAGTTCTGCTGTTGTTGGCCCGTAAGAATCCGCCTGCTGGAAGAGTCAGTGCTTTCTATCTGATTTTTTACAGCCTTGGAAGATTTGTGATTGAATTTTACCGGGGTGATTTAATAAGGGGATCTGTGGGAAGCTTATCCACCTCCCAGTTTATCTCCCTGTTTGTAGCTTTTGCAGGTTTCGTTCTTTTATGGAGATCAGGCAGCAAAAAGAAAGAACTGTCATAAACATAATTCTATGCCCGCTTCGTTTTTGAAGCGGGTTTTCTTAATTTAAAGCCCATTGTATTTCGGAAGGGGATAATCCAGCTCATAGCATCTGCAAAGATCGATAAATTCATGAATGGTTCTGGTTAAAAGCTTGTCTTTGTGATGTACGATATAGAAGTACCGTTTAAATTCTGCCCCCTCTATCTCCAGCTGGTAAACTAGTTTCTTCTCTAAAGGACCGGATACCATTCGTTTTGGCACTACAGCAATGCCAAGTCCATGAATCACTGCATTCACCATCGCTGTTGTACTCATTCCTTCCCATACGGGATTTACAGCAATACCTGATTTTTCCATCACCTCTTCAAACAGTTCTCTGGTTCCGCTCCCATGTTCACGCAGTAGAAATTTCTGGCCGCTCAATTCTTCCTTTTTCAGTACCTGGCCTTCGTAATATGGGTGGCGGCCTGGAGCGATGACTGCCAAAGCATCTTCCATATAAGGCTCGGCAAGCAAAGCGATTTCATGAACCGGTCGTTCCACCAGTGCAAAATCCAGTTCGTTGCTTAGAAGTTTCTGCTCCAGCTGATGGGAAGTTCCGATAAAAACCTGTACTTCCGCTTCCGGATACATGACTGAAAACTTTTCAACATAGCTTGGCATAAACTGGGAACCAATGGTGATGCTTGCCCCAACACGCAAAACCCCGATTGTATCCCAGTTTCTGATCCCCTTCTCCATATCATCAAGGAGTGCAAAGATACGCTTTGCGTATTCCAGAAACTGTCTTCCAGCCTCAGTCAGATAGAGCCGCCTGGATATGCGGTCAAATAATACAATCCCATAATACTTTTCTAGCTCCTGTATCGCCACAGAAACGGATGGCTGGGTCATATATAGTTTTTTCGCTGCTCTGGTTATACTATTATTGCATTCACACACAGTAAGAAATATGCGAAGATGACGTATGGACATTTGATTACCTCCGTTTATTATAGCTAATTTCATATGTTTTTGATAGAATTATACTATTTTAATTATAAGCCATCAAGTGCTATACTGATAAAGAATAAACAACTTATGATTAATTCTTACAACCAGTACGGAAAGGAAATCTCTATGAAATACTTAATAAAAGCGGGAAATCTTTATCAGATTGACAACGAAAGACCGTCCACAAAGCTTGCCTGCTTAAAAATGCCCTATTATCCCACGAGAAAGACCATACTTTCCCCTGACGGCAGAATTAAATTATACGCAGATATTAAAACCTGTGAGGGCAGCGAACGCAGCAGGGAACAGATTTATATCCTTTCTGATCCTCTCAATCAAACCCTTTTATCTGGAAGTCCTGTATATCTGGAAAATCTGTCTTTACTGAGTGGTCCGCCAGTGAATCACATCATTCTCGCCATGGAACATAAAGTTTATGATCTATTCATGAGAAGCAGCCAGGAATACTGCATAATGGATGAAAACAGCTGGGTAACTGTCAGGTTGGAACACCGTATCAAAGAAGGCGGCTGGTTTGTGGAGGCAGATCCGGAGTTTTCTCCTTTTATTCTAATGGGGCTCTTTATTTTCTGCAGATACTTAGACAAAGAAAATGAATTTGTATCGGAATAGGAGAATTACGCAGATGAACAAAAAGATACTAAGCAATATATTCTTATCCACACTTTATTTAAGCTCCTTTACCTTTGGCGGCGGCTATGTAATTGTCACTTTGCTAAAGAAGAAATTTGTGGATGAACTTCACTGGATTGATCAGCAGGAAATGCTTGACCTGGTGGCAATCGCACAGTCCTCACCCGGAGCGATTGCTGTGAATGGAGCGATTGTTGTCGGATATAAACTGGCCGGATTACCCGGTGTTTTTTGTGCCGTTTTAGGGGCCGTCATTCCCCCCTTTGTTATTCTCACCGTTATCTCCTTTTTTTACACCGCCTTTAAAGAAAATCTTATGATCCAGGCCATGCTAAACGGTATGAAAGCAGGGGTTGGTGCTGTGATTCTTTCTGTTGTTTATGATATGGGAGGCGATGTTGTAAAAGAAAAAGATCCGCTCCTTATTATTCTTATGGCAGCTTCCTTTATTGCCGCTTACTTTTATCATGTAAATGTGATCTTTATCATTCTCACTGCTGCACTTGCCGGCGTATGTAAGACTATCATTAGAAAACTTAGAAATGAGGCATAATTATGACTTATTTAAAATTGTTCTGGGCATTTTTTCAAATCGGGGCTTTCAGCTTCGGCGGCGGTTATGCCGCCATGCCATTAATCAAACAACAGGTCATCACTACTTATCACTGGCTCACCATGAATGACTTTACCGATTTAATTACCATTTCGCAAATGACACCGGGTCCAATTGCCATTAATTCTGCAACCTTCGTAGGAAACCAGATTGCCGGAATACCCGGCGCTTTCTTTGCGACTATTGGCTGCATTCTTCCATCCTGCGTGTTTGTTACCTTCTTATCCTGGGCATATAACCGATACAAAAATTTAAGCATTCTGCAGGACATATTAGAAAGTCTGCGGCCTGCTGTTGTATCTATGATTGCAGTGGCGGGAATTGATATTTTGCTTCCCGCAGTTTTTCCTTCCGGCTCCATCTCATTTTTATCTGATCAGATCAAACTTCGTCCAGTACTCTATTTTGCTGCGGCAGTATTTCTCCTTAGAAAGAAAAAGAAAGATCCCATTCTCGTTATGGTTCTCTGCGGCATTGCTGAGATAGTCGTGCAGCTGATCGCGCCTGGTGTGTAAAGTCGTTTATCAACCTTATTACTAATCAAATTATGAATAATACCGTTGTATTTATCTTAATCCCCCTCATCTTTCATAATTATAGTAACTTTATTTGCAAACTTCTATTAACAAATTGTCGCTTTGTGTCGATTAATAGTTGATAGTTAAGAAAAATGAAACTAATGACAGGAAAGGAGGTCAGTTTTTATATGTATAAATTCGACTGCATATTATGCAGTTTATTTTTATGCGATGACTGGTAAATTTTTCCATGTCAGCAAACTATATTACCGGTGCATAGGAGGGAAGTTTTTACTATTTATTTAATTTGAGGGAGCATTAAGATGAAGAACAAGAAAAAATTAAATTTTAATGACATGAAGCTTGCGGTAAAGACATCCATTACCACTGGCATCATACTGATTATGAGTTTAACCTTACTGATTTCAATCTCCGCCATACTTGCCAGCAATGCAATTACTAAAGCCATCAATGGCGAGTTTACAGGAATTGCCGCTCAGAACGGTCTCATGGTTCAAACTATTATCGATGATGCATCTGGCACTGCCAGAGATTTACAGGATTACTTAAACCGCGTTTATAACGGCGGGGAAGCCGCCAGTGACTGGGAAAACATCAACCGCAAAAGCAAACTGTACAATGCACAGCTGAAAGAAGTCAATTATGAAGTGGAGAACTATATTGCAAATTCAGCATGGGCAGCTCTTAAAAACAATGACTCCTTATATGGTGTAGGTGCCTTTTTTGAGCCTGGACAATTTGATCCGGCAGTCAAAGATTACTCCGTATACGTTGACCGTGATGATGCAAAAAACAACACAACCCAATCTCTTGGAGCTTACAGTGAATACTCCAATCAGGATTATTACCGGGTAGCACGCGAAACAAAAGCTCCATACCTCACAGATCCTTTTGATTACAAAGGAACGATGATGAGTACCATTGCATATCCAATTATGAATGGGGACAATGTGATCGGTGTTATTCTGGCAGATATTAACGTATCTAATTTTTCCAGAATCAAGACCACTGATGCCAAGTATTCCTCCATGTATGTGGATATCTATACAGAAGGAAATATGATTGCTTTTGACAGCAAATCAAGTGACAATATCGGGAAAAAGCTGGAAGACTTAATCCCCGCATCAGAATACGCAAAGATCGTGAAGATGCAGGAAAACAAGAAGGAATTCCACATATCTACAAAAAAAGCTGACGGTTCTCTGGAATCCAGGCATTACTTCCCCATCACCTGCGGATCCCAGACCTGGTGGGCCTCCAGCAGTCTTGACAGAAGCGATCTGTATAAGGATGTGGTAAAAAGCGTAATTATCATGATCGTACTGGCTGTTTTATTTCTTATTATTATTATTTCAGTTGTCGTAGTATTTTTACGCAGGACATTGAAACCTATTGATGGAGTTGTGGCGGCGGCACAGAACATTGCTGTCGGAAACTTAGATGTTGAAATAGAGATCAAAAGCAACGATGAAATTGGTCTGTTGTCAAAAACATTTGTGGATATGGGCCGGAATTTAAAACGGATTATTCAGGATATTAATTATTTACTTGGTGAAATGAGCCAGGGCAACTTTAAAGTCGAATCAGACTGCCAGGACAAATATACCGGTGAATACCGTTATATTTATGAGGCAATGCACAACATCCGCATGAATTTAAGCGGCACGCTTCTGGAAATCGATGAAGCTTCCGAGCAGGTATCCACAGGTGCCTCCCAGGTAGCTGATGCTTCTCAGGCGCTCAGCCAGGGAGCCACCGAGCAGGCCTCTTCCATAGAAGAACTGTCCGCAACAATTACGGAAATTTCAGAACGTATCAAACAAAACGCAGGTAATGCAGCTGAGGCAAATTCCCTTTCTCAGGAAGCAGGCAAAGGCATCAGCGAGAGCAATCAGAAAATGAAAGAGATGACTGATGCAATGAATGAAATTGCAAATACGTCTAATGAAATCGGTAAAATCATCAAAACCATAGATGATATTGCTTTTCAGACTAACATACTTGCTCTCAACGCAGCCGTCGAGGCGGCGAGAGCCGGATCTGCTGGCAAGGGATTTGCTGTAGTCGCTGACGAAGTACGAAACCTGGCAGGTAAATCAGCTGAGGCAGCCAAAAATACCACCGCTCTGATTGAAAATGCCATTTCCGCAATTGGAAGCGGAACAAAAATTGCTGATGAAACAGCAAAGGCTCTTCAGATGGTTGTTCAGAAATCAGAAATTTCTACTGGTAAAATCGCCGAAATCGCGGAAGCCTCTAATGTACAGGCCGATGCCATTACACAGATCACAACCGGAATTGATCAGATCTCTGCTGTCATCCAGACGACTTCCGCTACTTCGGAAGAAAGTGCCGCTACTTCAGAGGAATTGTCTGCACAGGCTGTGAATTTGAAATCTCTGGTCGGCAAATTCCAGCTGGTTAATGGTAAAGAAATTCAGCAGACTGAGGTGGCTGATATCGCTGATCGAAGCAGCAGACCATCATCTGAGATTTTTGAAACAAACACAGATTTAAAGTATTAAATCATTATATAATATAAAAAGCGTACATGATCGGCTTTACTGAGTCATGTACGTTTTTCATGTCTGATTCCATAATTTTATTTCTTTACAATTCCATCCCCAGTTTAATAAGCCGGAACATGCGAACAGCTCCCTGATAATATAAATCTTCTGCCTGGTTAAATGCCTCGTTCAGATCCATAACTCCATTAACCGTAGTCATAATGGAACGGATTCCATATTCATAAATTCTCTCCGCTCCCGGTCCCATAGATCCAGTCAGGGCAACAGCAGCAATCCCTTTCTGCCTGCATCTTTGTCCAATTCCCTGCATCACCTTGCCAAAACAGGACTGCCAGTCTGCCCGCCCCTCTCCTGTTACCACAAGAGAAACACCGGCCAGATGGGAATCAAAATCAATTAAATCAAGCACAGTCTCAATCCCGGATTTCAATTGCCCTCCAAGAAATACACAAAGTGCAGCTCCCAATCCGCCTGCAGCTCCTGAACCAGCAATTTCATCCGGATTGATTCCAAATTCCTGTATGATTATCTCCCTGTAATTTTCCATGCCTTTCTCAAGCTGGTCTAAAACAGAGGGAGTCCCTCCCTTCTGCTTCCCAAACGTATAAGCAGCACCATCCGGACCGCACAACGGATTGTTTACATCGCACATAACAGTAAGTTTCACATGACAAAGCCTGGGGTCCAGACCGGAAACATCAATTGCTGAGACCCGGATTAAATCTTCACCTTTCCCGCTTAGTTCTTCTCCATTAGCATCTAAGAACCGGGCTCCCAACGCTTTCATACAGCCCATTCCGCCATCGTTGGTCGCTGATCCCCCTATGGCAATGGAAATGTCTGTGAACCCACGTTTTAGTGCATCTTTTATTATTTCACCTGTTCCGAAACTAGTAGTTAATCTTGGATCTCTCTGACTCTCCGGTATCAGGGTCAGTCCTGAAGCTGCCGCCATCTCAATGATTGCCCTTCTTTCATCCAGACTGCCGTAATAAGTGTGAACCGCCTCTAAAAGAGGTCCATGTACAGTCACCAGCACTTTTTCGCCCCTGACGGCAGCGATTACTGCGTCTGCAGTCCCCTCCCCTCCATCGGCAACGGGAATCCCTTCCCACTCACAAGGTCCAAGCACTTCATTCGCCGCCTTACCTAACAGATCAATTGTCTGCGCACTGGAAAGAGTTCCTTTAAAGGAATCCGATGCAAATAATAGCTTCATATCAGGTTTCTCCTTTCCCCCCTCATGACCTGATTCCTAATGTAGAATCAGGGACAAAATAAATATTTCCAGTATTCCTGCTAATCCAAGAACCAATGTTGCCATAGTCTGGGTCTTATATCCTTTTTCCGGTGTCATTGCTCCAAAGTTTGTCACAACCCAGAAATAAGAGTCGTTAGCATGAGAAACGGTCATTGCCCCTGCGCCGATTGCCATGCAGGCCAAAGTAATCCTGACAGGGCTTCCCAGTCCCAGCATAGGAAGAAGAGGTGCCACAATTCCGGCTGTTGTAGTTAAGGCCACTGTTGAAGAACCCTGTGCACTCTTTAAGATTGCTGCCAAAAGGAATGGGAAGAAAATACCCATAGTGCTTAATACAGAAGCATGATCCTTGATGTAGTTGACCATATCAGTCGATGAAATCACTTTCCCAAGAACTCCGCCTGCAGCAGTAACAAAAAGAATAGGCCCTACTGTTTTTAAGGTTTCGTTGGTGATTTCATAAAAATTATTCATTTTCCCTGCCCCTTTGAGCTGAATAATACTAAAAAGCGTACCAACTGCCAAAGCAATGATAGGAGTTCCTAAAAATTTGATCAGATCTCCGCCAAGACCGGTCATGCCTGCCATGGATGCTCCAGAGGAAAGAGCCATGAGAAGAATCGGAACCACAATTGGAGCCAGAGCGTTGACACCACTGGGGAGTTTTCCAAATTCTGCCACCAGTTCTTCATAGGTTTTTCCAATCTCTCCCATATCTGCTTCATCTTCTGATTTCACCTTTTTCCCTATGTATCTGGCGTAAAAGTAACCTGCAATTAAGGGGAAAACGGAACATAAAGCACCCATTCCCATTACAAGAAGCAGATTTTCACCGATTCCAAGAGTGGATGCTGCCGCAATTGGTCCTGGCGTCGGCGGAATAAATACGTGGGAAATGTATAATCCGGATGAAAGCCCCACAGTCATTGCCACAGATGATGCGGCCGTCCTGTTAACCAACGCTTTTCTAATCGGGTTCAAGATGACAAATCCCGAATCGCAAAACACAGGAATGGATACGACCCAGCCCATCATTTCGATTGCCAGAACGGGGTTATTCTTCCCAACCAGCTTAATAACCATATCCGCAAGTTTCAGTGCAGCTCCGGTTTTTTCCAGAACCGTTCCAATTAAAGCACCCAGAATAATTACGATACCGATGCTTGAAAAAGTGCCGGAAAATCCCGCTCCAATCACAGATGCGAGTCCGCTCACTTTTGTTCCATCACCCAATGCTTTGTCTGTCAGCGGTATTCCTGCTACAAGACCTAACAGCAAAGAGATGGTCATGATGGCGATAAACGGATGAATCTTAAATTTGGAAATAGCCATAATCATCAGAATAATCGCCAGGATAAATACAAAGATTAATGGTAAACCTGTCATAAAATGACCCCCTTAAAGTGAAATTATAATGCAACCAACTTCTTATCCCAATATTATCATCATAATAATCAGGAAACCACTGCCGGGAATCTCAATATCATAATGATTTTTGTATCATCAATACAAAACTAGTGTTCTTTTATTAAAAAAGAATAAAAAGTTTCCATAAAGAAACGGTCATTTGCCGTTTCAATGGGGTTGATATTAAAGTAATCTTTTATTTTACCGTAACGGTACAAAAGCGTATTTTTATGGACAAAGAGCTCCTTTGAAGCTGTCACCAGATTATAATTTGCCCTTATCAGTGCTCCGGCAATTTCAATAAATGACTGTTTCAAATCTTCATCTATTTCTTTCTCATAAGTCTGAAACATCCACTGAAGCTCATTAAAAGGAACAATAGATCTCACATAATTCCCTGTGTAATCATAAAAAAATGCGGCCGTAGTCTTTACTTCTTTTTCCTCCAACCATATACAATGCCTGTAAGCATAGTAATACTGAGTAAAATTCTCCTGAAAAGAACCAATAAAAAATTTGCAGTGTTTCTCCTGCTGACGCAGCCATTTTAATACAGTACTTAAATAATCCCCAATCATATACTTATAATCAGCAAATAACTTGGTGTTATCTGTTTCCATGGTTTTAAATATCAGTACATGATTTTCATTTAGTACTGCGCTGATATCTTCTCTGCCATGACGGGATCCGTTTTTCAGCATATCCAGTATCAATTCAGCTTTTACATCCTCTGTCTTGCACAAGATTGGAATTCGGATTATATTTTCAGAATAATTAAGCTGATGAGCCATACTCCGCAGTTCCCCCGGATCAGGATGTTCTACATGGATCAGCAGATTGGTAAAGTGCTCTTTTTTATCTCTTCGCCGCCGGATTTCCTCCTGCTGCTTTTCATATTTCAGCATTGCCTCAATGGCCATTTTGGTAATCATTGCGACAGGCTTAATTTCAGCAGGCTCTCCTGTAATTCCAACTACGCCTTCCCGCCTTCCGTCGATATTGATTACCATGTTAATACCAGGTCTGACACCCGGATAATCTTCCTCTTCAGATGTTACCACCATGTCCTCTGTCCCTGTTACAATATAATAGGCGACCTCATGAAACGTTCCCACCCTGCTCTCATCCCGGCTTGCGATAATGACCCCCTGATCGTTCATAATATTTATATTGTACTGGGTGTACTGGGTTACCTGTTCAATGAATTTTTTTGCCAGATCTGTTTCAATCATATCTTGCCTCCTGACCTTTTCTGCCGTAAATTAATAACAGCTTAACATATTTTTCCAGCTGCCACAATCCTATGGGAGTGCTGAAATTCTTTACTTTTTCAATCTGTTATGATACAGTAATTCTTGCCTGAAAATTATAAAAAATGAAATTAGAATCAGAATAGGAGAATGTTATGCTGACAGATGATTACGCTACAAGGATCAATAATGGAATGGTTAGTACGCTGTTAAAACTGATTTTTAACATAGAGCTTGGGAAAAATGACGACAGAGCATTTAGAAGCCGGGAAATGGAAGAAAAATACGAAGAACTGAAAAAACTGATTGAAGCCGGTTCCATTAATGAAGCCGAAAATACTCTTTTGGAAGAACTTGATTCTGAGGATATGGAATACTTGAAACTGGCTCTGATGTTCTACTACACTTTAAATGACAAAGACGGGGATTTCTTAGATAATCACGATTTTTCCAAATCTGAGATATCAGACGGACTGCGTTATGTGTCAGGAGTCTACGGATATGAAAGCATTGCAGAAGCAATGCTTGGTGACAGTGACGTCTAAATACAAACGTAAATCCCCCGATCTGCTAATCAATTGGTCTGCAGATCGGGGGATTTTATAAAGTATTATTTACTTGGATATATGTCCGTTTAACTTTTCTACCAGTTCCTCAACAGGAACTCCGTGTACCATACAGGCTTCTTCCAGACTTTCCATGGTTGAGGAAGGGCAGCCAAGGCAATGCATTCCCATTTCAAAAAAGTATGGTGCTGTAGTACGGTCTGCATCTAAAATTTCTCCGATTAATGTTTGCTTTGTCACTGTAAGATTCATTTAAATTACCTCTCTTCTGATATTGTTTTTCATAGGTTCAATGGTTTCAAACAACCGCCCTGCTCCCTCTTTTGGCAGGAGAACTTTCTCCATCCGGGGCAGCGCTATTCCTACGGTTTCTCTTATTACATCTTCTATGGTCTCCACCGCAATGATGGTAAGCCCCTCTTTTGTCTCTTCCGGCACATCTTTTAAATCAATCACATTGTCCTGAGGAATCAAAACCTTTTTAATTCCTGCCCTCTGGGCTCCCAGAAGCTTTTCTTTCAGTCCGCCGATTGGTAATACGGCTCCTCTTAAGGTGATTTCACCTGTCATCGCAAGTCTGGAATCCACCTTAAAGCCAGTAACTAAGGATGCCAGTGCGGTAAAGAGTGCAATTCCAGCGGAAGGGCCGTCCTTTGGCACCGCACCTGACGGAACATGAATATGAAGATCTCTCTCTTTAAAATTAAAAGTATTAAGAGGCAGTCTGGATTTCAACAGGCTTAGGGAAATTCTGGCGGATTCCTTCATCACATCTCCCAGCTTTCCGGTTAATATGACATTGCCGCTTCCCGGCATATCAGCCGCTTCGATAAATAAGATCTCTCCTCCTACCGGTGTCCAGGCCA
>JAQSYE010000234.1 GCA_029256305.1 Lacrimispora sp.
AGTAAATGAACAATAACCAGGAGGTAAGAAAATGGCAGATATAGAAAAAAAGCCGGTTAAGATTGTAGAGACAGTTCTTCGTGACGCTCATCAGTCTTTACTTGCTACAAGAATGACAACTGAGCAGATGCTTCCCATCGTGGGGAAGATGGACCAGGTTGGTTATTATGCAGTTGAATGCTGGGGCGGCGCTACCTTTGATTCATGCCTGCGCTTCTTGAAAGAAGATCCCTGGATAAGACTGAGGAAACTGAGAGACGGATTTAAGAACACAAAACTACAGATGCTGTTCCGTGGTCAGAATATTCTGGGATACAATCATTATGCAGATGATGTAGTGGAGTATTTTGTTCAGAAGTCCTTAGCAAACGGAATTGATATTATTCGTATTTTCGACTGTCTCAATGATATGCGTAACTTGCAGACTGCAGTAACAGCCTGTAATAAGGAAAAAGGACATGCACAGGTTGCTTTATGCTATACACTTGGTGATTCCTATACTCTGGAATACTGGAAAGACATTGCAAAGAGAATTGAGGACATGGGTGCAGATTCCATCTGCATTAAGGATATGGCTGGACTTTTAACACCGTATAATGCCGATGAGCTGGTTCGTGCATTAAAGGAGTCAACAAAGCTTCCAATTGACCTTCATACTCATTATACATCTGGTGTTGCTTCCATGACCTATTTAAAGGCAATAGAAGCAGGCTGTGATATTATAGACACAGCAATGTCTCCACTTGCATTAGGTACTAGCCAGCCAGCAACTGAAGTTATGGTTGAAACCTTCCGTGGAACGCCATATGATACAGGATATGACCAGAACCTGCTGGCAGAAATTTCAGCTTATTTCCAGCCAATCAGGGAAGAAGCATTAAAGAGCGGCCGGTTAAATCCAAAGGTGCTTGGTGTGGATATTAAGACACTGCAGTATCAGGTGCCAGGCGGTATGCTTTCCAACCTTGTAAGCCAGTTAAAGGAAGCAGGACAGGAAGATAAATATTTACAGGTATTAGAAGAAGTTCCAAGAGTAAGAGCTGATTTTGGCGAGCCCCCTCTTGTTACTCCATCTTCCCAGATTGTAGGAACTCAGGCTGTCTTAAATGTAATCAGCGGTGAGCGTTACAAGATGGTAACCAAGGAGACCAAAAAAATTCTTATGGGTGAATTTGGGCAGACAGTAAAACCCTTTAATCCAGAAGTACAGAAAAAGATTATTGGTGATGAAACACCAATTACCTGCCGTCCGGCTGACTTAATTGCACCACAGCTTCCTCAGTTTGAGAAAGATTGTGCACAGTGGAAGCAGCAGGATGAGGATGTTCTGTCCTATGCTCTGTTCCCTAGTGTTGCAAAGGAATTCTTTGAATACCGTGCAGCACAGCAGACAGGTGTGGATTCCACTCTGGCTGACAAGCAGAATAAGACATATCCCGTTTAATAAATCGAATTGAAAAATCAGGCTTTGGAATGTCCCTGTCATGGGGACGCCAGGCCTGATTTTTTTTGTAAGACCATGGGAATTCCATTGACAATTTCATTTGATGGATTATAATAGTTGTATAGTCAATAGTTGCAAATACAATTATTGTAATAATCAACGTGGAGAAAAGAAAATGAATAATTTGCTGCATTATGCAAAAAAGTACAAAAGGGAATTGATTCTTGCAATTATCTGCATCGAGGCCGAGACCGTATTTGAACTGATCATACCTATGATTATGGCAGACATTATTGATGTGGGGGTTGCAAACGGCAACAAAAGCTACATTTTGATGAAGGGAGGACAGATGATTGCCTTTGCTGCAGTTGCTCTTTTACTGGGGCATGCCTGCGCCCGTCTTACGGCAATCTGCGGCAATGGAATTGGTGCACAGATCCGTAAAGCGCAATTTCAAAAGATGCAGACCTATTCATTCGGCAATACGGACCGTTTCAGCACCTCATCCCTGGTTACCAGGCTGACCAGTGATGTCACCACCATTCAAAATTCCATAACCAATGGATTGCGTCCGGGGTTTCGTTCTCCTGTAATGATGCTGACCGCTTTGGTCGTGTCATTTCGGCTGAATGCCCGTCTGGCAATGGTTTTCTTCATAGCAGCACCTCTGCTTGCAGTTATCTTATTTTTTATCATTAAGAATGTAAGACCCCTTTATGGGAAAATGCAGGGCTCCATGGATTTAGTAAACCGTGCCATCCAGGAGAATCTAAGAGCCATCCGTGTTGTAAAGGCTTATGTAAGGGGCGATTATGAGACGGAAAAGTTTGGTGAGGTCAATACTTATTTAAAGAATACCTCCGAGCGTTCCTTTTCACTGGCAGCACTTAATATGCCTGCCATGCAGTTTGTTATGTACGGGACCATTTTAAGTATTCTTTGGTTTGGCGGCAATCTCGTGATTGGAGGGCATATGAGGGTAGGCGCACTTACCAGCTTTTTAAGTTATGTGCTTCAGGTTCTGAATTCTCTTATGATGTTTTCCAATGTGTTCCTTTTGTTCACCAGATCTCTGACTTCCTGGAGAAGAATTTCAGAAGTTCTAGTAGAAGAACCTGAGATCCGTGATGACCGCGCATCCGATATTGAGATTACCAAGGGGGGCATACAATTTGACCATGTATTTTTTAAATACAGGGAAACTGCAAAAGAGTATGTGCTTTCTGATATTTCGTTCAAGATTCTTCCTGGGCAGACGGTCGGAATCATTGGGCAGACCGGTGCTGCAAAAAGCACACTGGTTCAGCTGATTCAGCGGCTGTATGAGATAAACTCTGGGGAGATTCTAGTAGACGGCCAGCCGATTTATCAGTATACACAGGATCATCTAAGGGAAGCCATTGGGATGGTTTTACAGAAAAACACGTTGTTTTCAGGAACAGTAAAAGAGAACCTTTGTTGGGGAAAGGAGAATGCTTCCGACGATGAGATCAAAGAAGCATGCCGGATTGCCTGCGTGGATGAATTTATTGACCGTCTGGAAGATGGATATGATACCGTTCTTGGACAGGGCGGAGTCAATCTCTCTGGAGGGCAGAAGCAGAGGCTGTGCATAGCAAGAGCAATTATAAAGAAACCCAAAATTCTGATTCTGGATGACTCAACAAGTGCTTTGGACACAGCCACGGAGCAGAAGATCAATGACGGTTTAAAAGATGCGCTGCCGGATATGACTAAGATTATAATCAGTCAGAGAATCTCCTCTGTTTCCCATGGAGACCAGATTATTGTCTTAGATGATGGCAGAGTGAATGCGGTCGGTACCCATGAAGAACTGATCAATGATAATGAAATCTATGGGGATATCTTTGAATCCCAGCAGAAAGGAGGGGGGCTTTCCTCATGAAGCAGACAGGACGTGTAAGACCAAAGGATGCAAAAAAGACCCTTTTCCATCTTTTAAAGTATATTGGGCACTACAGGCGTTCCATATTGCTCATAGCAGTTCTGGTATGCATCAGTGCATTTTCCGGAATTATGGGAACCTATCTTTTAAAACCGGTGATAAACCGCTATATTATTCCAGGTGACATTCCCGGACTCATTCGCATGATTTTTATCATGGGCTGTCTATATCTGGCGGGGGCTTTTTCCTGTCTGATTTATAGCAGAATGATGGTTCATGTTTCCCAGCAGATAGTGAGTGAGATCCGAATGGATCTATTTCGTCATACCCAAAAGCTTCCTCTTGTTTTTTTCGATACCCATACCCATGGAGAATTAATGAGTCATTTTACCAATGATGTGGATACCATATCGGAAGCGTTAAACAACAGCTTTACATTGCTGATTCAAAGCTTTATTACTTCAACAGGAACCATTATCATGCTGCTGATTCTTGATGTGCGTCTTTCGCTGATCGTTGTTTTCTTTCTTGTGATCATGCTTGTTTATATCCGACATAACGGAAAGATAAGTAAAAGCTACTTTGCAAAGCAGCAGCAGAATCTTGGGAGCATTAATGGATTTGTGGAAGAAATGGTGGAAGGACAGAAAG
Source organism: Lacrimispora sp. (assembly GCA_029256305.1). GTDB lineage: Bacteria > Bacillota > Clostridia > Lachnospirales > Lachnospiraceae > Lacrimispora. Next base: position 4,002 of record JAQSYE010000234.1, read on the forward strand.
AGGAAAAGATTTTCCGACATGAAAAACAGGATTTTGAAAAGTTCTGTGAACTAAATGAGGCGCTCCGGCTTTCCGCTACAAGTGCATCCATTTACACCGGAATCACAGTTCCCACAATTGTTGCGCTGTCTTATTTTAATTATGCTGTTTCCGCCTGTGTGGGAGGTTTGTTTGCAATCTCCGGACTGATTAATTTAGGTACGCTGGCTTCTTATCTGGTATATGTAAGACAAAGCGCCATGCCCATGAATCAGTTTACCATGCAGATTAATTTTCTGATGGTAGCGCTGGCAAGCGCCGAGAAAATCTTTCTGATGATGGAAGAAGAGCAGGAAGTGGATGAAGGGAACGTGACACTGGTAAAGGTGGAGGAAGAGGAGAACGGAATGCTCCTGGAATCCCAGGTTTATACAGGAAATTTTGCATGGAAACTGCCCAATGGGAAAGAGGGAGATCAGCTGATTCCTCTAAAGGGAGATGTCCGTTTCCATGAGGTGATATTTGGCTATAAACGGGAATACTCCATATTAAACGGAATCAGTTTATATGCAAAGCCTGGTCAGAAAATTGCTTTTGTAGGCTCTACCGGAGCTGGTAAAACCACCATTATTAATCTGGTAAACCGGTTCTATGAATTAAATGAAGGGCTGATCACCTATGATGGAATTGATATCCGACAGATAAAAAAGGATGATTTAAGACGTTCTATTTCGCTGATTGTTCAGGATACTCATTTATTTACCGGGACAATTGACGATAATATTAGGTATGGCAGGTTAAATGCGACCAAGGATGATGTACGGGAGGCTGCAAGGATTGCCAATGCAGATTCCTTTATCAGAAGACTTCCCGCCGGTTATGATACGCTGCTTGAAAATGACGGCAGTAATTTATCTCAGGGGCAGAGACAGTTAATCGCCATAGCCCGGGCCGCCATATCCCGTCCTCCGGTATTAGTGATGGACGAAGCGACCAGTTCCATTGATACCCGGACGGAAAAGCTGATTGAGAAAGGGATGGATACACTGATGAAAGGGAGGACTGTGTTTGTCATTGCCCACAGACTTTCGACTGTCCGAAACTCCCATGCCATTTTAGTTCTGGAACGAGGAGAGATTATTGAACGAGGAAATCATGAAGAACTGCTGGCAGAGCAGGGAAAGTATTATCAGCTCTATACAGGTCAGTTTGAGTTAGAATAAAATAAAGAAGGAGGCAGATTGTGAAAAAGCAAAATATCAGGGAATTGCTGGTACGGGGTGAAAAGGCAAGAAAGCAGATTTTCTTTCCGCTGCTGTCTGATTTAGGACTGACACCCGGTCAGGGGCAGGCGAAAATATTATATCATCTTCAGCAAGAGGACCGCATTACTCAAAAAGAGCTGGCAGACCGATGTCGTATTGATGCAGCAGCCATGTCAAGAAACATTGATAAGCTGGAGGGACTTGGGCTTCTTGTCCGGGAAAGCAATCCTGACTGCAGGAGATCGTTTTCCATCTGCCTGACAGAAAAGGGATATAAGGAAGCAGGGGAAATACGGAAAGTATTTGAGCAGTTTGAGGAGATTGTCAGTGAGGGGATTGCTCAGGAAGATATGGATGTATTTCAAAGAGTTATGAAGAATATGTGCGCAAATATGGAACGATATAATTCCAATGGCAATGAAGAATAGCACAAGGTCTTGTGTCCAGAGTGATCATATGGCAAAATAAACTATGATTTTTTTAGCAGCGGAGTGCTTATGCATTCCGCTGTTTTTCTCATCTGGATAAAATGAAAGATTTTCTTACAAATAAATCCAATTAAGTGAAGATTAACTGATTATGTTGACACATGGTATCATTTGTCATTATAATAAAATAATGTATGTTTTACATATAACTGGAAATAAAAATACTTAAGTGTATTATGGGAGAAACAGATGAGAAAGTATAAAAAAGCTGGCAAGATGGCAGCAATTCTTGCTAGCATTCTGGTAATCGATTCTTTTGCGGGATCGATATTGCCATACATAGATACGTATGCTTATACAAATAAGTCGGCAACGGTGAATGCTTCGACACTGAATGTGAGAAGCGGACCTGGTACTTCTTACGC
>JAQSYE010000235.1 GCA_029256305.1 Lacrimispora sp.
GCTTTTAATCGAAATTGATCCAGGAACTGCCTTTGGTACAGGCCAGCATGAGACCACTCAGCTTTGCATCCGCCAGTTGAAAAAATATGTGACGCCGGACGATCTTGTTCTTGATGTGGGTACCGGAAGCGGAATTCTTGGAATAACAGCATTAAAGTTGGGAGCCGGGGAAGTTTTCGGAACAGATTTAGACGAGAACGCCATTAATGCGGTGATGGAAAATATGGAATCCAATCATATTGATTTTGGAAAATTTAAAGTTTTAAAAGGTAATATTATTAATGATAAAGAAGTAAAAGAAGCTGCAGGCTTTGAAAAATATGATGTTGTGGTTGCAAATATTCTGGCTGATGTAATTATCCCGTTGCAGAAAGAAGTTCCGGTTCATATGAAGAAGGGGGCTATCTTTATTACCTCCGGCATTATTAATATGAAGGAAGAAGCGGTGAAGCAGGCATTTGCGGCCAACGATGCGTTTGAACTGGTGGAAATCACCTATCAGGGCGAGTGGGTTTCTGTGACCGTCAGAAAGAAATAGGAAATAGGAGCGTCCTGCGGACATACCCTTATGTCCAAAAAGCACGGACAGGAAATAGGAGTGTCCTGCGGACATACCCTTATGTCTAAAAAAACACGGACAGGAAAGAGGAAACCATGTATCATTTTTTTGTGCAGCAGGATCAGATCGGGGAGACCTCGGTCCGGATCACAGGAATGGATGTCAACCATATAAAAAATGTCCTGCGCATGGGGCCGGGAGAAGAGATCCTGCTTAGCAACGGAGTGGATAAGGATTATTTGTGTGAGATTTCGTCCATTTCATCCGATGAGGTTACGGCAAACATATTAGAGATTCGGGAAGGCGGCTCTGAGCTGCCTGTGGAACTTTATTTATTTCAGGGCCTTCCCAAAAGCGACAAGATGGAACTTATCATACAGAAGGCGGTTGAACTGGGCGTATTTAAGATTGTTCCAGTTGAAACAAAGCGAGCTGTAGTGAAACTTGATAAAAAGAAAGAGGAGTCCAAACTCAAACGCTGGGCTGCTGTTTCAGAAAGTGCGGCCAAGCAGTCCAAACGGCTTATGATTCCGGAAGTGACTGGTGTGAAGACTCTTAGGGAAGCGTTTGAATATGCAAAGGAATTTGACGTACTTTTGCTTCCTTTTGAACATGCAGAAGGCATGGCGCAGACAAGGGAGCTCTTTTCCCGTATAAAACCAGGGATGAAGGTTGGTATTTTTATCGGACCGGAAGGCGGTTTTGAAGACGGAGAGGTGAAACTTGGAGAAACATACGGCGCAACTACAATTACACTGGGCAAGCGTATCTTGCGGACGGAAACAGCGGGACTTTTTGTTCTTTCCGTACTTGCGTTTCAGTTGGAAAGCGTTTAGGGAGATGACTTAGATGGAAGTATATTTTGATAATTCGGCAACGACCAAAGTTTTGGAGCCGGTAAAAGAGATTGTAATCAAAACAATGATGGAGGATTATGGAAATCCATCTGCCAGGCATAAAAAAGGATTGGATGCGGAACGGTATATCAAAGAAGCAGCCGAAACCATAGCCGGTACCTTAAAGGTGGCTGCGAAGGAGATTGTATTTACATCCGGTGGCTCCGAGTCCAATAATATGGCTATTATTGAAACTGCCATGGCTAATAAACGGGCGGGAAACCATATTATCAGTACCGGAATTGAACACGCTTCCGTATATAATCCTCTTGCTTACTTAGAAGAGCAGGGATTTCGGATAACCTATCTTTCCGTTGATGGAAAGGGACATATTAACTTAGAAGAACTGGAAGAGGCAATCTGCCCCGAGACAATTCTGGTTTCCATCATGTATGTAAACAACGAAATCGGCGCCATTGAGCCAGTGGAGGCCATTTCTAAAATAATAAAGAAGAAAAACCCCAACATTTTATTTCATGTGGATGCCATACAGGCTTATGGAAAGCTTTTGATCCGGCCTAAAAGCCAGGGAATTGATCTGCTTTCAGTAAGCGCCCATAAGATCCATGGCCCGAAAGGAATCGGTTTTCTTTATATTGACAAGCGGGTCAAGATAAGACCAATGATTTATGGCGGAGGACAGCAAAGAGGTATGCGTTCTGGTACGGAGAATGTTCCCGGTGTTGCCGGCCTATCTGCGGCTGCAAGTTTTATGTATACCAATCACAGAGAGAAAATTCGTGAAATTACAGAGCTTAAAGATTATTTAATTGACAGACTGCCGGAAATAGAAGGGGTAGTTATTAACAGCTTAAAGGGAGAATTGTCGGCACCCCAGATTGTCAGTGCAAGTTTCTCTGGAATCCGCAGTGAAGTACTCCTTCACGCGCTGGAGGAGAGAGAGATCTATGTTTCTTCCGGATCAGCCTGTTCCTCCAATCATCCAGCTGTCAGTGGAACCTTAAAGGGAATTGGCGTAAAACCAGAGCTTTTGGATTCCACCTTAAGATTCAGTTTTGGAGTTTTTAATACAAGAGAAGAAGTGGACTACTGTATCGAAACCTTAAAGGAATTACTGCCTGCACTCAGACGGTACCAGAGAGGCTAGATTGTTTTTACAAAGAAAGGACGACAGATGCAATATCAATCATTTTTAATTAAATACGCAGAAATCGGTGTAAAAGGAAAAAACCGTTTTTTATTTGAGGATGCTCTTGTGGCACATATCCGCCATGCATTAAAGAGATTAGATGGAGATTTTATCGTTTCAAAGGAATCAGGACGTATCTACGCTGCGGCACAGTCAGAATACGATTTTGATGAAGTCGTTGAATCACTGACTCGCATATTCGGAATTGCAGCCATCTGTCCTATGGTTCAGGTGGAGGATAATGGTTATGAGGATTTAAAACAACAGGTATTATCCTATGTGGACCAGTATTACGAGGATAAGCATTTTACATTCAAAGTCTATGCAAGAAGAGGAAACAAACGATATCCGGTTAACTCAGAACAGATTAACCGGGATTTGGGAGAAGTGATTCTTTATACATTTCCGGAGACGAAAGTTGACGTTCATAAGCCAGAAGTTATGCTTTATGTAGAAGTCAGAAATAAAATCAATATTTATTCCAAAATTATCCCTGGACCAGGAGGAATGCCCGTAGGAACCAATGGAAAAGCCATGCTTTTGTTATCTGGCGGGATTGACAGTCCTGTGGCCGGTTATATGATTGCCAAACGAGGAGTCAAAATTGACGCAGTCTATTTCCATGCTCCGCCATATACAAGCGAACGGGCGAAGGAAAAAGTAATTGACCTTGCAAAATTGGTTTCAAGATATTCCGGACCTGTTCACCTTCATATCGTGAATTTTACTGAAATTCAGCTTTATATCTATGACAAATGCCCTCATGAGGAGCTTACAATCATCATGAGACGGTATATGATGCGAATTGCTGAACATCTGGCTGGAGAAGCAGGAGCGCAGGCATTAATAACAGGAGAAAGCATTGGGCAGGTAGCTTCACAGACCATGCATTCACTGGCGGCAACAGATACAGTCTGCACGATTCCGGTATTCCGTCCGGTGATTGGCTTTGATAAACAGGAGATTGTTGACGTATCAGAAAAGATTGGAACTTATGAGACTTCAGTACTTCCTTTTGAAGACTGCTGTACCATCTTTGTTGCAAAACATCCGGTGACAAAACCAAGCATTAAGATGATTGAACGGTCAGAAGAAAAACTGGAAGAAAAGATTGATGAGATGGTTGAGACGGCCATTCGTACCGTAGAAAAAGTCTGGTGTTAAATACAAAAAAATGGGGTCCGGCTCCTTTTTAAAAGGACGGATCCCATTTCAATCATAACTCTTAATCCAATTAATCTACAATATATGGAGATAAAATGTTTAAGATTTCATCGACAGCACTTTCGGAATGAACGTTCAAATCGATTGGTTTGGATAAATCAAGGCTGAAAATACCCATAATAGATTTTGCATCAATCACATATCTGCCGGAAACAAGATCAAAGTCTGTATCAAATTTTGTTAGGTCATTTACGAAAGATTTTACTTTGTCGATGGAATTTAAAGATATACGAACTGTTTTCATGTGAAAAACCTCCTTGCGTGAGCTCTTTTATTAATCAGGGTCCGCCCCCTTTTTCACTTCAATACTACTGATTTATTGTATAAAAGTCAATGGTAATTTTACATGAAAATACTGAAAATTTAAGCATTATTTAGATAGGAGAAAATAAAATGAGAAAGGCAGCCCTGCATAACCTTGGTTGCAAGGTAAATTCATATGAAACAGAAGCGATGCAGCAGCTTTTGGAAAACGCAGGCTATGAGATTGTTCCATTTGCAGAGGGAGCAGACGTTTATATCATCAACACCTGTTCTGTTACAAACATCGCAGACCGCAAATCAAGACAGATGCTTCATCGTGCCAAGAAAATGAACCCCGGTGCAGTCGTTGTTGCAGCCGGATGTTATGTTCAGGCAGCAGGCGAAGAACTGAGAAAAGATGAAGCGGTAGATCTGGTAATAGGAAATAATAAGAAGACAGAGCTGATCTCTATTCTGGAAGATTACTTTTCCCAGAATAAAGAAACAGAGGAAGAAACGGTAATTGACATCAGTCATACAGCCGAATATGAGAATCTTTCCATCAGCCGAATCGGCGATCACACCAGAGCATTTGTAAAGGTGCAGGACGGATGCAACCAGTTTTGCAGTTATTGTATCATCCCTTACACCAGAGGCCGTGTCAGAAGCAGAAAACCCCTGGAAGTGGTGGAAGAAATCAGTCGGCTGGCAGCTCTTGGATATGAGGAAGCGGTTTTAACCGGAATCCATTTAAGCTCTTACGGTATGGATTTTCCGGCAGAGGAGAGAATCGATCTGCTGGATTTAATTATAAAAGTACATGAGATTCCGGGAATTAAACGGATCCGCCTGGGTTCCCTGGAACCGAGGATTATAACAGAAGAATTTGCAGCAACTTTAGCCGGTATGGAAAAGATATGCCCTCATTTCCATCTGTCGTTACAAAGTGGATGTGATGCCACGTTAAAGCGCATGAACCGGAGATATACCTCCAAAGAATATTTAAAGGGCTGTGAACTTCTTCGCAGTTCATTTAAGAATCCTGCCATTACAACCGATATCATAGTAGGGTTTCCTGGGGAAACCAAGGAAGAGTTTGAGACTACCAGAGAGTATTTGAAAAAGCTCCAGTTTTACGAAATGCATGTATTTAAATATTCAGTCAGGAACGGGACCAGAGCGGCAGATATGCCGGACCAGATCCCGGAATCTGTGAAAACACAACGAAGCGGCGAGCTTCTTTCCCTGGAAAGGGAGATGTCACTTTCTTACCGAAAATCACATTTGGGAAGCCAGACTGAGGTGCTGATGGAAGAGGAATATGAGGTGGCAGGAAAACGTTACATGATCGGTCATACAAGGGAATATATAAAAGCAGCTGTCCCTTTTGAAGAAGGTATCAAAGGCACCATGGTAAAGGGAACTTTATGGAAAATGTTGACAGATGAAATTATATTTTTAAAATCTTAAGAGACAAAAATTATTTTTGTCTTGCCGAATCCATAATTATGGTTTAAAATAAAGGAGAACAGTTAAAGGACGTGAGAAACATGGGCGATATTCATAATACACAATTTTTTAAAGCAGTCCAGGAGAATAAGCTGGACGTAAGTCAGGTACTGGAACAGGTTTATATTGCCCTCACAGAAAAAGGCTATAATCCGGTTAACCAGATTGTGGGGTATATTATGTCAGGTGACCCTACCTATATCACCAGCCATAAGAATGCCAGAAGTCTGATCATGAAAGTGGAACGGGACGAGATTCTGGAAGAACTGATGCGGGTATATATTGATACGATGTTAAAGTAATGACGCCGTTAGACGTCAGTCGGGTAGGTTTCAACTATATAAGACCTTTGCAATGCGTTAAAGCTGTCAGATGAAGTGGTAAGAGGCGGAGTCTGACAGTTTGTTTATATCTAGTTGGCTGCGAACCAGCTTTGTTTTGTTGCACATTTTTTTAGCAGACATACCTTTATGCTAAAAAAATATGGACAGGAAAGAGGT
>JAQSYE010000236.1 GCA_029256305.1 Lacrimispora sp.
GAGCATGTTCAGTGTTCTTATTTTGCTGGTCCTTGCTTTTATTTTCTTATCCAGTCAGCAGGAAAAGCTGAATCAGGAATTCAATCAGTTGATTTATTCAAGTCTTACTTCCTTTACAGACGTGCAGAAAAATCAGATCTTAAAGATAGTCGATGATGCAAGAGAGATTAAATGCGGCATGGAAAGTATGATAGAGGCAGCAGAACTGTCTCCGGAAGATCAATGGATGAGTAATTACCTGGCAAAGATGGAGCGGAAGAATCCGGATTATCAACTGGAATATGTCTCATGCAGCAATTGGAAAAAAATAATATCCGGAGAAGGAAGACGAGAGATTTTTGAACAGGTTGTAAACGGGAAAAAAGATGTACTGGATATTTTGTGTCCCATGGAGGATGGAAACGAATACATATTTTTAGTAGCAGAGCCGCTTAAGATGAAAGGTATGGTTGTGGGAGTTTTGTTTTTTTCCTTTAAAACGGATAAGATCGGCGAGGTTGCCAATGATCATATGCCGTTTAAAATGATTCATTCACAGATCATAAAACCGGATGGCAGCATTCTTTATTCCAATAATGATCAGTTTATTCGTGGCGATAATCTGTTTTCTTTTATCGATGCCAATGAATATCAAAATCAGAGTGCCCAAGTCATTAAGACCCGGATAGAAAAAGAAGATTCTTTCACTACCTCTTTTTTCATGAGCGGAAAAAACTATTACATTTCAGCCACGAAAGTGGGGGTAAATGACTGGAGTCTCATTAACTATGTCCGTCCTCCGGATATTATGCTGCGTTCAGAATATGTATTCGGTATGTTTTTTGGTACAGCACTTTTACTGATTCTGCTGACAACTGCAGGCTGCAGTTGGATTTTCCTATTGTTTTACAGACAAAACAAGAAGCTTCAGCTGGAATCAGAGCGGTATTCGGTTTTATCCCAGTTTACAGACACACTGCTTTACGAGTATGATTATGAGACAGATACCATAGAATTTACATCCAATGCCAGAAGAAAGCTGTTCTTAGACAGATTAAAGACAAGAGGGATTTTACGACTGGACAGAGGGGGATATTTAATACACCCGGAGGATTGGCAGAAGGGAGACCGTCTACGCTGGGCGCTGTTGGGAAGCAAGCCGGATGAGGTACGGTATTGCAGAATCCGATTAAAAGGACACTCGGGTGAATACCGGTGGTTTAGCTGTCAGTATAAGATTCTTCCCGGGCAGGCAGGTCGTAAATCCCGTATGGTTGGCAAGCTTGAGGACATTACCGATCAGCTGGGAAGAGAGGAGATGCTCTTAAACCGCGCAAGAAAAGATCCGTTAACCGGTGTGTATAACCGTTCGGGAGAACAGATAATTGATGGAAAACTTTCACTTCAGTGCAGCGGTATTTTTTTCATGATTGATCTGGATAATTTTAAAGAAATCAATGATTCTTGTGGACATGCGGCAGGAGACCACGTTCTAACCAGAGTAGCGGAATCCCTTGATAAGCTGGTGGGCAAAGATGGAATTGTAGCGAGAGTAGGCGGAGATGAGTTTGTAGTCTTCATTACGGAGAACTGGGAGGTCAGGCAGATTACTGATCTGGCAGAGTCCATTCTAAACTTGATGGATCATACAGATGAGGGATATTATACCGTTATTCGGGTTTCTGCAAGCATCGGAATTGCTGTTGCTCCTAAGGATGGGGCCAGCTACGAAGAATTATATAATGCTGCGGATAAGGCTATGTACTACATCAAGCAAAACAGCAAAAAGGGGTATGCTTTCTATAAAGGTGATGGAAAAGATCATGTATAGAACCGGAATCAGTTGATTCCGGTTTTGTCTTTATTTAATCGGGGAAGAGTTTTCTTTCTTGCAGAACTGGTTTTTTCCACAGCAGATATCGGCCCTGCTCTGATCGGTGCAATGTCCAAGCAGACCCCTTTTTTGGGAACAGTTTTTCCCGCAGCAGAATTGGGATTCGGGGCACAAGGTATAATTTCCTCCCTGGATAATCAACTTATTTCCATTGACGAGAACATCTGCAAGTTTGCTTCTGGCGCTGTCATAGATTGCCTGTACTGTTGTTCTTGCCACATTCATCTGTTGGGAGCATTCATTCTGAGTAAGATGAAGGTGGTCAATTAAGCGGATCACTTCATATTCATCCACTGACATCTCTATAGTCCGAAGCATTTCTTTGTTGCAGGGGGCAAATTCCATTGTTTCAGGCAATTCACATATACGACGCTGTTTTACGGGTCTGGCCATCTTATCTGTCACCTCATTTCAAATAAGGTTAGTATATCTTTAGTTGAATAAAATGTCAATCATACAGCAAAGGAAGGAGCATATTTAATAAAAAACGGAATCAGAGAATAATACTCCGATTCCGTTTTTTCATCAGATAAATAAGTTTACATTGGATTCTTCCGCATCTCCCAGATAAGCGCCGACGCCTCCAAGTTCTACGCCGTCAATCAGTTCTTCCGGATGAATTCCCATCACATCCATGCTCATGGTACAGGCAACGATACGAACACCTGCTTCCATGGCTTTCTTTATCAGGGTTTCCAGGGAGTCTACGTTTTTGTCATTCATGATTTTTTTCATCATTGCAGTTCCCATTCCGCCCATGTTCATTTTAGACAACTTTAGTTTCTTGCTTCCACGTGGGAGCATAGCTCCAAACATGGATTCTATCAGAGTTTTTTTAACAGGTTGTTTGTCTTCTTTTCTTAACGCATTCAGTCCCCAGAATGTGAAGAACATGGTAACCGGTCTTCCCATGGCGGCTGCACCATTGGCGATGATAAAGCTGGCAAGAACTTTATCAAGGTCTCCGGAAAATACAATCAGTGTTTTTCCTTCAACTGCTTCTTTCAACTGAGCAGAAGGGGAAGCAGTGCTTTTCTTTACCAGCGCCACGTAGTCATCACCACGCCGCTCATTGGATAAAAGGGTGTGACCTGTTCGGCGGCACCATGCTCCAATGTCTCTGGCAAATCCAGGATCAGAGGCGGATACCTCCATTACCGAGCCTTCCTTCATCTCTTTCATGGTTTCAAAGACCTTCATGATGGGTCCGGGACACTGCATACCGCTGCAGTCCAAACGCATGGCTGCTGTGGGAATATCCTTGGTATCCATCTGCCCGTTATCTGAAAAAGAAACCGGCGTGGTAATCTTTGGAGTGGTATCAGTTTGGTAGTGTGTGGACTGGTAGAATCTTACACCGCCGGGATAGATCTTTACATTTGCAAAACCGTTCTGCATCAGGACACGTGCTGCATTGTAAGCACGGACTCCAATAGCACAGAAGGTAATGATCTCTCTGGCAGGATCCAGTTCTCTTAACCGGTCCCGCAGCTGTCCAAGGGGAATGTGCACAGCCTGTGGCAATGCAAATGCCATCAGCTCTGCGTCTTCTCTGACATCAAGAAGTTGTGCACCTGTATTCGTTTCTGGCGAATCCCAGGAAGCAAAGGAAACTCTTCCTGCCAGAAGGTTTTCTGCAGTGAATCCAGCCATATTTACCGGGTCTTTAGCAGAAGAAAAAGGAGGTGCATAAGCTAATTCCAAATTTTTAAGATCTTCAATTGTGGCTCCAAGGCGCATGGAAACGGCAAGTGTATCAATCCGCTTATCCACGCCGTCCATTCCCACAATCTGTGCACCGTATATGGTCTTTCCGTCCGTGGAAAATAAAAGCTTCAATGTCAGAGGAACAGCCCCTGGATAATAACCGGCATGAGAGTTCTGGGTAATGATTAGACTCTCATAATCACTTCCCTTTTTCAGACATCTCTTTATCAGCGCTTTTTCATTGGCTCCGGTAGAAGCTGCAGTTAAATCAAATACTTTGGCAACAGAGGTTCCCTGTGTTTTTTTATAAGTTTCTTTTCCGCCAGCAATGTTATCAGCTGCAATACGTCCCTGCTTATTAGCAGGACCAGCAAGCGGTACCATGGCAGCATCTCCAAAAGTAAAATCACTGACTTCAATTACATCACCAACAGCATAGATATCAGGATCTGAGGTTTTTAAGGTATCATCAACAATGATTCCGCCCCGTTCATTGACAGCCAGACCGCAGGATTTTGCCAGTTCACTGTTTGGACGGACGCCAATAGAAAGAATAACCAGTTCTGCATTTAAGATCTTACCACTTTTTAGGGTAATGGACACAGAATCATTTTCATCAGTAAAGGATGCAACTCCGTCACCAAGATAAAGGGAAACTTCGTTCTGGACAATGTTTTCATGAAGAAGCTGGGCCATCTCATAATCGATAGGGGCCAGTACCTGATCCTGCATTTCGATCAGAGATACCGAAAGACCGGCATGACGAAGGTTTTCAGCCATCTCAAGCCCGATAAAGCCTCCGCCGATCACAGCCGCCGTTTTGATTCCTTTTTCTTTTATAAGGCCGCGGATGCGGTCGGTATCCGGAACTGTCCAAAGAGTCTGAATGCGGGAAGATTCAATTCCTTTAATGGGCGGGCGGACAGGAGAGGAACCTGTGGAAATTACCAGAGTATCGTAGGATTCTTCATAGGATTCCCCTGTTTCCAGCTTCCGGACCGTTATTTTTTTGTTTTCCCTATCTATGGATGTTACTTCATTTTTTACTCTGACATCAACTCCGTATTTCTTTCTCATGGCTTCCGGTGTCTGTAAAAGCAGGGCGTCTCTGGATTTGATCACATCACCAACGTGGTAAGGAAGACCACAGTTTGCATAGGAAATATATTCGCCCCGTTCCAGCATGAGAATCTGAGCATCTTCATCCAGTCTTCTGAGTCTGGCTGCGCAGCTGGCTCCGCCTGCGACTCCGCCGATAATAACAGTTTTCTTCATGGTACGCCTCCTGATATATGATAAGTTTAATTAAAATAAGCTTGTTATGTTTTTGACACTCTCAGTATAGGACGTCAGAAGAAAAATGTCTGTGACAGAGTCACATAAAATAAATTCAGTGATACAGGTCGATCTTTACAGGCTTGATGCCAAATTACGAACCTGCTCCAATCCTTCGGATTTAAGCATACTTCCTTTTTCCTTCATACCGGATATTGTGATCACGCCTTTGTTCTCCCATTTTAAATAAGAACAGATGGAATTTAACTGGGCTCTGGCCGCATCGTATACTCCGTCAGCACCGGAATTTAAAAGCATGGCGATGGATTTGATATGAAATCCTTTTTTCGCCAAAGCGTACATTCGGTCTATGAAGCACTTAGTCTGTGCGGATACATCAAACCAGTACACAGGGGAGGCCAGTACCAGCATGTCTGCCTGGTTAAGATCCATTAAGATGCTGTTCATGTCATCATTTTGAATGCATACTCCGTCATGAGTGAAGCAGTAGGTACATGCCAGACATGGTTCTACTTTTAAGGTGCTTAACTCCTTAACGATAACCTCATGGCCTGCCTCTTTTGCTGATTTTGCAAAAGCAGATGCCATGATTTCTGTATTGCCGTTTTTTCTTGGACTTCCTGTGACTACTAATATGTTCAAACTAACCTACCTCCATTTTTATTATGAATTAAGGACCCAAGAAAATAAGTATTTCGTTTCAGAAGAAGTTTTTATATCAGGAACAGGCAGCTTTTTAAACGCACCTGGCAGCTTTTTCTCTGCAGCGGACAGGCCAAAATGGCAGGCAGCAATTCCTACATCAACTCTTTGGAGATCAACAGGGTGCTTCCCTTCCTTTATGGTCTTTGCTTCGTAGAAATGATAGGCATCCTGACTTTTTACCACTCTCCAGGGCTGTTTATTCACAGCTGAGGGAGCAAGTCTTGTCATCTCTAGGGCAAATGCGAAATCTCCGGCATCGGATTTGGTCAGAGGAGTGGAGAAGTCATCTTTGAAGAAAAGCTCGTTCCCATCCTTTCTCTGGTCAGATTTAGCCGCCCATCTCATAACTGACTCCATAGCCCTTCTTTTATCAGCTGGATATCCAAGGGGAGTAATAACTGGAAATAAATCCCCCTTTTTTAAGTCCATGGCATGAGAAAAGGCGCTTTTGTCAAAGGTGCCGCCCAGCCAGCACGTACCATATCCAAGTGCTACTGCG
>JAQSYE010000237.1 GCA_029256305.1 Lacrimispora sp.
GCTGCTTCTTCCCAGTACTTTTCAGGAAGCATGGACCAGATACCGGTTCCTCCATCGTTCTCCCATTTTTCAAATGCAGCTGTCAGGCACAGCCGTGAGGTCTCTGATGTGGTACAAAAGCTCCATTGTCTTCTCAGGGTATGCACAGTCACTCACATAATCTCCCAGGAACAGGAACTGGTCCACCCCTCTTTTAACCGCTTCCTCATAACAGGCACGAAACCCATGATAATTACTGTGAATATCGGCTAATACCCCTATTTTCATCTCTCTCCTCCAATGCTTACCCCAGCAATGCCCTGGCTTTCTCCATTCGTTCAACAACTGGAACCCCAAATGGACACCGTGTTTCACATGCTTTGCAGGCAATACAGTCGGAAGCATTGGCAGAAAGACTTTCATAATGGGCACGTACTGTAGCAGGCACTTCTTCCTGCATGGCAGCCAGATCATACAGCTTATTTACCATGGCTATATCGATGTGAGCAGGACAGGGAGCGCAGTGACCACAGTAAGTACACTGGCCGGAATACGCATGATGAGGTGCGCTGGCAAGAATGCTGGCATAATCTTTTTCCTGTTCTGTGGCAGTCTCATATGCAAGAGCTTCTTCCACCTCTTTTGGTGTACTTAATCCGGTCAAAACGGAAGCGACTGCCGGACGGGTCAGCGCATAGTGAAGGCACTGCACCGGAGTAAGGGCCACTCCAAAAGGAGAATTTTCCGCTGAAAACAGTCTGCCTCCGCCATATCCCTTCATTACAGTAATACCAACTTCTTCTCTTTCACAAAGCTGGTAAAGTTCAGCCCGCTCCGGAGCGATACCATTTAAATCTTCCTGATAGTCTTTTTTGAACAATTCATTCATATCCTCGGTTGCAGGAAGCAGATCAAATGCAGGGTTTAAGCTAAAAAGAATCATCTCAATCTCTCCGCTTAAAGCAGCCAGTTTCGCAACAGCGGGATTATGAGTGCTCATCCCGATATGGCGGATGACTCCTTTTTCTTTTAGCTCTCTGACGTAATCGATGAACTCGCCATTCATAATCCGGTAAAACTCAGCGGATTCATCTACAAAATGGATCATTCCAAGATCCATGTAATCCGTCTGGAAACGAACCAGAAGATCTTCAAAGGCTTCCTTCACCTTTTCCATATTCCGTGTTCTGACATACTGTCCATTCTGCCATGTGGCGCCTAAATGCCCCTGAATGATCCACTGATCTCTGCATCCTTTGATTGCTTCCCCCAGATTGGTTCTCACATTCGGCTCCGACATCCAGCAGTCTAAAAGATTGACACCCTGTTCCCCGCATAGTCTGACTACTTCTTTCACTTCTTCTGAATTTTTTCGTTCCAGCCATTCGGCCCCCAGACCAATCTCGCTGACCATTAACCCTGTTTTCCCCAGTTTTCGATACCTCATCTTATCCCTCCAAGTATATTTGCAAAGACCCAATAGTTATTTGGAGTATAGCATATCTACCCGGTTTAATAAAGATTGCTTGGATAGAATCATTTTTTCCCCTGTACCGTTACTGGTATCCAGAGTTCACAGAATAATCCGGGATCGCTTTTCTCAAAATAAATCTCAAAATCTGTTTCATCCGTATGTTCATAGCCGGACTGGGGAAGAAACTCTTTGAAAAACCTGCTCCACATCTCACCAATACAGCTTCCATCTTCACCATAGCAGGAAAAAACTGCATACGTTGCAGGCCCTGTTTCCCAGATGCGATATCCCTGATTGATTAACTCCTCCACTTTGTCAACTGGTGTTTCCTCATCAATGATCACTCCGATGCCGTAGTCAAAGGTTTCCTCATCTTCTCTGGTTGGACTGCATAGACCGTAAAAGTCCCTTTTTCCTTCCGGCCGCAGAGCATAAAGTTCATCAAGAACCTTTTCATTGCGACACTGCGTCCAAAAATCAGGGATTTCCTGATTCTCATTGTCGTTTATAATCTCATTTTTAAATGCCTTCACTTTTGCAGCATATCTTTGATTTCCTATTTCCACAATCTTGTAATCCATCGCTTTCCCGCCTTCCAATGTGATTTTAATAACCAGTGCATTGAATAATGAAAGCCGGGTTCCCTTTTTCTTTGCGGCTTTTGGCGTTACTCCGTGAAATCTGGAAAAAGCCTTTGCAAAACTTTCCGGAGTTTCATATCCGAATTTATAGGCTGCATCGATCACCTTTATATCAGTCATCTGAAGTTCCTGCCCCGCCAGAGACAACCTGCGGTTCCTTATGTACTCACTGGCTGTCATACCCGCCATGAGGCTGAAGGTTCTGTGGAAATTATAGCTGGACATATACACCTCTCTGGCAACATCCTCATAGCTGATTTTATCCAGAAGGTGAGCTTCCATATAATCAAGCGCCGTTTGTAAAAGTTTCACCCATTCCATTATTTGTATCCCCTTTCACAAACTATTATAAGATTTCAAGTTGATTTTTTCCTGTTTCAGATTGCTGCATGTTGTCTGGAAAAATCATAAAACTTTAAAAACAAATTCTGTCTCTTCCCTTTGCTTTTGCTTCATAAAGCTTTTGATCTGCCCGTATAAGTGCCTCAGAAACGGTCTCTGATCCAATCTCATATTCTGCCAGCCCCGCTGAAAATGTGACCTTGCTGATCTGAGTACCCTTATTGTTTTTCTGTCTTAAAGACTCTACCCGTTTATAAGCCTCTCCTAAGCCGGTCTCTGACATAAATAGGGCAAACTCCTCCCCTCCATACCGGCAGGAAATATGTTCCGGAAAGTTATGCTGAATCAATATTCCAAAATCACTTAAAACCCTGTCTCCCTCAAAATGTCCGAAAGTATCATTAATCACTTTAAAATGATCTAAGTCAATGATCATGAACACACCGTCTACACAGGACCGTTCCACCTGTTCCATAAAAAATCTGCGGTTATAAAGTCCTGTCAGGGAATCTATGGTAGCCAGGATCTCCAGTTGCTTTTTTGCATTTTCTGATTCTGTAATATCATTTGCAACGTAAATGCGGGCTCTGTGGGTTTTCATTGTAATTGCCTTAAAGCTGTATTTCCTGCCGCAAATGTCATGAACCGGATTTACCGAGTCCAGATTGTGATCCTTTAATTCTTCAATTAGATCATAGGACTGTCCGATTTTCATTTTCGAGAGAGATGGGAAAAATTCTTTGGATACATTATTAAAACCTACCAGCACTCCATTGCTGTCAATTACAATAACTGCTTCATTAATGCTTTGGAATATCATCTCATAGGTGATGGGATTAAGAACCAGCATATCATATCTGAAAAGGCCTATCGTAATGGAAATACTCATAATAAAATAGGAAAATGGAGTCAGATCCAGGTAAATAGGCCCCACTCCAAATAGATAAAGCAGCATCGTGATCACTGGTGCGCTTACCCCCATCAACAGAAACAACACCTTGTTTCTGTAACTGCCACTGGTTCTTTTCAGTTTTATCATCAGAACCGATATGCTGTAGAAAATGGAAAAGCATAGAAAGAGCACCTGGATCTTATACCAGATTCCCTTTTGCAACGCCAGTATGGGAAATCCGGGTGAGTAATCCACGCCTACGGAAGAGTAATATAGGAAATGATAATTATTGGTATAAACAAGAATTAATGTGATGACATTAACCATAAGGACGAGTGTCACCACAAAGCTGTTTGCAAAGCTTTTTTCTTCTGTATATTCCCTGGTGAACATCATAATTAAAAATGGATAAAATGACGCTCCAATATATTCAACCCGAATCCAGATATACATCGTGCCTGCTGTATCTGACAGCAGCTCAAATGCATACCCTACGCAGTGAAAAATCATAGCTATCATTAAAAGG
The DNA here is from genome assembly GCA_029256305.1 of Lacrimispora sp. Lineage (GTDB taxonomy): Bacteria > Bacillota > Clostridia > Lachnospirales > Lachnospiraceae > Lacrimispora. The sequence continues at coordinate 3,855 of JAQSYE010000237.1, forward strand.
CAGAAATAGCGAACACCGGGGATTCTCCTTCTGGCCAGACCATATATAACAAAATTACCGATCAGTGCAGAAGAAATGATCAGCAATACGCTCAATGAAATATTATTCATATGTAAAACTCCTCTCCCGTCTGTTATTTTAGAGAATACGCTGACAAATGTCAATGTCCTGCGGACAGGAATTAAGAAAAAGAAAAAAATGTCAAAAACAATCCGCTCTTATTAAGCAGATTGTTTTTGACATGATCTGAACAAAATCCAGTATTGTACGCTGCGATAAAATTACATCTTTAACAAGGACAGACTGCCATTGGCTCTCCTTCTGAAATATGAAGAATTTCATAGATTCTACAATCTTCTGCCCTTTGAGGGCATTCTTTCATAAAAGAAAACAGGCTGTATCTCCATTTATCCGGATTATAAATGCACACCTGCCCTGTAATCCCCTTTTTTGCTTCTGCCATCAGTCTGATGTTCTCCGGAATTTTACTTAACGACAATTCCGGAGAAATGCTGCCTGTTGTTTCCATCACATAACGGGAACTGAGAAATTCATTGTTAAAATCAGCAAATAGGGGAATGCCAATGTTAACCTGCTGCCAGCCAAATGATTTTATGATTTGATCGTAATACCCCCCAAATAAAAAATGATTCATGCCCTCTTCCTGATCCCATAAATAAAGAGGGGCATACAACTGTTCAAAACCCCCTATCCCTTTTTCACAGATCAGATAACATTTGTATTTCAACCCTGGAAATCCATCTGTTTTGCTTCCGTTTTCCATTACCCGCTTCCTGATAATATCCATATCGTAATCGCCTGGAAGTCTGATCATATACTGCATACCTATCATCTCATATTCCTCCGTATGTTTTTTATAACTCCATTTTACATTATCATTTATCAATAGTATAATAATTAATAATAAATTCAAACATCATTTATAATGATATATAGCAGGAGGAACCATATGGAATTAAATGATATAACGATCTTTATGGAATTATACAAAAACAGATCAATAACGAAAACAGCGGAGCTCCTTCACTATACCCAGTCCAATGTATCCACCCGTCTTATGAAGCTGGAAAACGAATTTCATTGCACTTTCTTTCTCCGCACCAGATTGGGATTGGAAATTCTTCCTGATGGGGAACGTTTCCTCCAATATGCCAGTTCGTTAGAGAATACCCTAAAAAGCCTTAACCAGGAATTTCAGGTGAAGAGCCCGGAAATCCGAATCGGCTCCACACAGCTTCTTTCCAGACTGTACTTTCCCCAGTTATATGAAAAGAACTGTCAGTATACTATGCATACGGATAGTGTAAGAAAATTGAACCGTAACTTTATCCGCCAAATTTATGATGTAATCATCACCCATATAGTGCAGACTCCGGAACAAGGTATTTTTCAGACTCAGACCTGTCAGCCCCTTTCATGGGTTGCCTCCTCGAATCTGGATCTTAATCCGGAAGAGATTTTACCTGTCATTGTCAGCCGGGATAAGTTGTGCCCTCTTCGCCATTTAACCTTGCAGGCGCTAAATCAGGAAAAAAGCCCGGCGCCTTTGATTGAGGTGGATACCCTGGACTTAATGATCTCACTTTTGTCATCTACCAGGACAATGGCACTGCTTCCCGAAGAATTGATAATAATAGAGAAACAGTTAAAAGTTCTGCCATCTCCTCCGCCAATGATCCTTCCAGTATATGGCTACTGCAAAAGTAAGACGGAAGCCGATATCCTAAATGAATTATTTCAGAAAAGATAAGGGATTAACCTAGCGGTACGCTTCTCATATTCAGCAAATTCGTCACCAAAATGCGTTTTTAATGCACCTTCTTCCACGAAGATTCTGGCAGAATAACAGGCCATGGAAAAGATCAATACAATTGCCAGTGCAATCATGCCCCGAAGCCCAAGCGCTGTCCCAATCAGACTGCATATACTTCCTGTATATGCGGGATTTCTAACTTTTTCATAGATTCCGGTTGTAATAAGATGTTGCTCTTTCGATGTCTGCACAGATAATGTAAATGATCTCTTTAAAGTGAGCACCGCCCATAAGCGGATGATGATCCCTGCCAGCATCAGCCCGATTCCAAAATAAGAAACCACCTGTGGTAATTTTGTTTTGAGAATATAATCCCAGCCATTATGACCAACCGTGAAAAAGCTTACGTAAA
>JAQSYE010000238.1 GCA_029256305.1 Lacrimispora sp.
GGGGTTCAAAGTACCAATGAATCTACCATTCGGGAAATCCACCGGAGTATGGATCTGTCTGTATTAAGGAAGAATGTGGAGATCATAAACAGCTATGGAAACATTCATCAGCATCTTGATCTGATTGCAGGACTTCCCTTTGAAGATTATGAGAGCTTTCGGCGCTCCTTTAACCAGGTTTATGATATGAAGCCGGAACAGCTTCAGCTGGGATTTTTAAAGGTATTAAAGGGTTCTTATATGTCACAAAAGGCAGAAGATTATGAGATTTGTTATAAGGAGAAGCCTCCATATGAAGTCTTATCCACCAGATGGCTTGATTATGGGGAGGTTCTTAAATTAAAGGGGCTAGAAGAAATGCTGGAGGTTTATGGCAACAGCGGACAGTTCCAAACTACGATGGAAGAATTTTGCAAAGAATTTGATACTCCTTTTGATATGTTTGAGTCTCTGGCTGAATATTATGATAAACAGGAATTGTTAAAGCTTAGCCACAGTCGGATGGCCAGGTATGAGATATTAGAAACGTTTATCAGCCTTCATGTTCCTGAAAAACTGCCTTATTACAGGGATCTTCTGGTATATGACTTATATCTGAGGGAAAACTTGAAAAGTCGTCCTGGTTTCACCTCCGATCAGGAGCCTTATAAGGAACAGATAAAAGCATTTTTTGCTGAAGAGGCAGCTGAGTATCGTTACTTAAAAGAAGGTTATGAGGGATTTGAGGCCAGACAGATGATAAAGATGGCTCATGTGGAGGTATTTCACGATGGAAGGGCAGTTCTTTTTGATTACAAGAAGAGAGATGTGCTTTCCCATAATGCAGCAGTCCATGAACTTGGCGTGTGGAGGAGATGATGGCGAAAAAAGAGACGAAGGCAGAAAAAAAAGCCAGAGTAACCAGCGTTTTAGAGGCTCTTGACCGGGAGTACGGAACGGAATACATCTGTTATTTAAACCATGAGACACCATGGCAGCTGCTTATTGCAGTTATTTTAAGTGCTCAGTGTACCGATGCCAGAGTAAATATGGTAACTGTAGATTTATTTCAGAAATACGATTCGCCGGAGAAATTTGCAAAGGCCCAATTAAAAGAACTGGAGCAGGATATTCACTCCCTGGGATTTTATCACATGAAAGCCAAAAATATTATTTCCTGCTGTACGGATCTGGTGGAGAAGTACGGCGGCGAAGTTCCAAAGACCATGGAAGAGCTGACAGGCCTTGCAGGAGTGGGTAGAAAAACGGCGAATGTAATACTGGGGAATATTTATGACCAACCAAGTATTGTAGTTGACACCCATGTAAAAAGGATATCAAAAAAACTGGGATTTGCCAAAGCGGATGACCCGGAAAAAATCGAATATGAGCTGATGGCCATACTGCCAAGAGATCACTGGATCCTTTGGAACATCCAGATTATCACGCTGGGAAGATCTATCTGTGTTGCGAGAAATCCCAAATGCAGAGACTGCTTCTTAACGGAGCTGTGCCCCAGTGCTGTAACAGGGGAAAATGAGGAGAGGAAGAACAAAACGTGATATCATCTTATGTTGCAGTGGATTTAGAAACTACCGGTCTTGACCCTAAGCATGACAAAATTATTGAAATCGGAGCAATACGAGTAACAGAAGGCGAAGCAGGAAGTACGTTTGAGTGTTTCGTAAATCCTTACCGCAGTCTGGAAGCGCATGTGATCTCCTTAACTGGAATAACCGACAGACAGCTAAAGCCAGCGGAAGGGATCGAGAACGTAATTGGCCAATTCCTTGATTTTGCGGGAGATTTACCCATTCTGGGACATCATATTATCTTTGATTACAGTTTTTTAAAACGTGCGGCGGTAAACAAAGGATTCAGCTTTGAACGGAAGGGAATTGATACATTAAAGCTTGCAAGAAAATTTATGCCAGAAGACAGACACAAAAATCTTTCTGCGGCCTGCCGGTATTTCGGTGTAGAAATAAAACAAAGCCACCGTGCCAGGTTCGATGCCATTGCAGCTCATGAGCTGTATCAGGCAATGAAAAAGGAGTTCGGTGGATCCAACCCACAGGCTTTTGACTCAGCCGGGCTAATTTATAAGGTAAAAAAGGAACAACCGGCGTCAAACAGACAAAAAGAACACTTGCAGGATTTATTAAAATATCATAAAATAGCTTTATCTGTGCAATTGGATCACTTATCCAGAAATGAAATATCCAGAATTACGGATAGGATCATAGCACAATATGGAAGAATATAAGAGAGGTGATACAAAATGATTAATTTTAACAATAAGAACAATAAGAAGTTGATGTCAGCTGTTTTAATCGTAGTTGTAATTTTACTGATCATAGCAATGGTACTTCCCATGATGTTAAGTTTTATGAGATAGTTTTTATCTGGCAGAACGTCAGGCGGAAACAATAGAGTAAGAGGAATGAATATGAAAAAGAAAACTTTGTCCATATGCCTGACAGCCTCTATGCTTGCAGTGGGAATCGGTTTTTTCTCACCAGCATACGTAATGGCTGATACGCTCCCGGACGGTATCTATGTCGGAGATTATAATCTTGGCGGTTTGACAGAGGATGAAGCCGGGCAGAAAGTTCAGAGCCTGGTTAATGAGATGGAGAATCAGAAAATCACACTGGTTGTTGACGGACAGCCGGTGGATACGACAGCTAAGGATCTGGGATTTCATTGGAGCAACCCGGAAGCGGTTGCCCAGGCAGCGTCCTCCTGGCAGGGGGGGAATTTATTAAAACGATATTTAAATAAAAAAGATATTGAACACAATCCAGTCATCATTCCTTTGGAGACTGCTCTGGATGATGGCAGGTTAGCATCGTTTGTAGCTGAAAAATGTGCTCCTGCGGTTGCTGAGCCAAAGAATGCCTCCATTGTCCGCCAGAACGGAGCATTTACAGTCACACCTTCTGCAATTGGCAAAACAGTGGATGTGGAAGCCACAAAGCAGGCGCTTAATACCGCGTTGGCCAATGGTTTAAAAGATCCTGTTACAGTTAATGCGGTGGTTGCTGAGGTCAAACCGGCTATTACAACAGAAGATTTATCCACCATACAGGATGTGCTTGGAACCTTTTCCACCAATTTTTCATCCAGTGGCGCGTCCAGATCAAAAAATCTGCAGGTGGGTTCAGGAAAGATCAACGGTCATTTGCTGATGCCTGGAGAGACGTTGTCCGGTTATGATTGTATGCATCCCTTTACCGTAGATAACGGTTATGCGACTGCAGCTGCATATGAGAATGGACAGGTGGTTGACAGTGTGGGAGGCGGAGTGTGCCAGATCGCCACTACGATTTATAATGCTGCACTCAGGGCAGAATTAGATATCAGTCAGAGACAGAATCATTCCATGGTGGTGGGCTATGTAAAACCGTCGGAAGATGCAGCGATCGCTGGGACCTATAAAGACATTAAGTTCACCAACAATTACGGCACACCGATTTATGTGGAGGGTTATACCTCTGGAAAGACTCTTACCTTTACCATATACGGTAAAGAGACCAGACCAGGGAACCGAACCTTTGATTTTGTTTCGGAAACACTCAGTGAGACAGATCCGGGAGTGGCAAAAGAGGTTATGGATCCCACCATGCCGCCTGGAACAAGAAAGCAGGTTCAGTCTGCCCATAAAGGTATGAAATCCAGACTCTGGAAGATTGTCTATGTAGACGGCGCAGAACAGAGCAGGGAGATCCTTCATACAGATACCTACAACCCTTCCAAGGCGATCATAAAGGTAGGCCCGGCAGCACCGGCAGTGGCTGAGCCCATGCCCACGCATCCGTCTGAAATTCCTCAGTTTGTTACGCAGCCATCTCAGGAGACAACGCAGACACCGGATTCTTTAGCGGAGCCTGAATGGGAAGACACCGGAGATAGTCCGGAAGCAGGACCGGGAGAATAAGTATAGACGATGAGACGAATTGAAAGAGAAAATACGGGAACGGTAAGACCGGGGCAGGATCTTGTGACAGCAGGATATGCAGGAATAGCCGGAACGGTAAAAATAGCAAGAGAGAGGGAAGGAGAACTGCATCAGTGGTTCTCCTCCCAATATATTGACCAGATTTTAGATGGTGAATTTTTATTACCTGTAAAAGAACCGGAGTTTTTTAAAAATCTGGGAGCAACAGAATGGGAGCCTGTACTTGAGGGTGGAATATTAAAAGCTCTATGGGATTTATCCGGCGCTTATATGACGGGCATTTGTTTTGACCTTCATAAAATCCCCGTAAGGCAGGAGACGATAGAGATCTGCGAGCGGTACGACTTAAACCCATACCGTCTTTACTCAGAGGGCTGCTTTTTATTGGCGGCAGATAACGGAGGAGATCTGGTATCTGCTTTAAAAGAGCATGGAATTAAGGCTGCAGTCATTGGGAAAGTAACAGACGGAATCAAAAGGATTATTGTCCATGAAGACGGAAACGGCTATCTTGACCGCCCCTCAGAGGACGAACTTTATAAGGTATTATCCCAAAAAAGTTAATCGGAGGTAGGATATGAGAGAAAAGATACTTGCAATTATTGAAAAAAACAGCAGAATTGATTTAAAAGATCTGGCAGTTCTTCTTGGAGAAAGCGAGGCAGCCATTGCAAACGAGATTGCTGAAATGGAAAAGGCACATATCATCTGCGGATATCACACCCTGATTAACTGGGATAATACCAGTGATGAGAAAGTCGTTGCTTTAATCGAGGTAAAGGTTACGCCCCAAAGGGGTATGGGTTTTGACAAAATTGCAGAACGTATCTACCAGTATAGTGAGGTAAATGCGGTTTATTTAATGTCAGGAGCCTTTGACTTCACTGTTTTTATCGAAGGAAAGACCATGAGAGCAGTAGCACAGTTTGTATCTGAGAAACTGTCTCCTATGGAATCCGTGTTGAGCACAGCCACCCATTTTGTATTGAAGAAGTATAAGGATCACGGGACGGTTCTTGCGGAAGAGACACAAGATGAAAGGATGTTGATTACGCCGTGAGAAACCCAGTGTCAGACCGAATAACACAGATTCCATCTTCTGGAATCCGTAAATTTTTTGATATTGTAAGTGAGATGAAGGATGCGATTTCCTTAGGTGTTGGCGAGCCTGATTTTGATACGCCCTGGCATATCAGGGAAGAGGGTATTTACTCTCTGGAAAAAGGACGGACGTTTTATACCTCCAATGCCGGCTTAAAGGAACTTAAAACGGAAATCTGCAGCTATTTAAGCCGCCGCTTTGAAGTTACATATGATCCCGATCATGAGGTGATGGTAACGGTTGGCGGAAGCGAAGCGATTGATATTGCGCTCCGTGCCATGTTAAATCCCGGTGATGAGGTACTGATTCCCCAGCCCAGCTATGTTTCCTATGTGCCCTGTACCATCCTTGCCAACGGAGTTCCTGTTATTATTGATCTGGAGGCAAAGGATCAGTTTAAACTCACAAAGGAAAAGCTTCTTGAAAAGATTACTCCAAAGACCAAGGTCCTTATTCTTCCATTTCCAAACAACCCAACTGGGGCGGTTATGGATACCAGAGAACTGAAGGAAATTGCAGATATTATTCTTGAAAAGGATTTATTCGTCATATCTGATGAGATCTATGCAGAGCTTACCTACGGTGGCGATCACTCCACGATCGCGGCATTTCCGGGGATGAAAGACAGAACTGTTTTGATTAATGGGTTCTCCAAATCTTACGCAATGACCGGATGGAGGCTTGGCTACGCAGCTGCGCCCAGACTGATTTTAGAGCAGATGTTAAAGATTCACCAGTTTGCCATTATGTGCGCGCCTACCACCAGCCAGTATGCAGCAGTTGCTGCACTCCGGGACGGGGATAAGGATGTGGCAGTAATGCGGGAATCCTATGATCAAAGAAGACGTTATTTAATGCATGCTTTTCAGGAAATGGAGCTTGAATGCTTTGAACCAAATGGTGCCTTTTATGCGTTTCCGTGCATCAAACGGTTTGGCATGACTTCCGATGAATTCGCCACACG
>JAQSYE010000239.1 GCA_029256305.1 Lacrimispora sp.
CCCATAAAGATTTCACATTCCATTCCCATTAAGGCTGCAGCAGTAGCGGTAGCAACTCCGTGCTGGCCCGCGCCGGTTTCTGCAATGACACGGGTCTTTCCCATTTTCTTTGCAAGAAGAACCTGCCCCAGTGCATTGTTGATTTTATGAGAGCCGGTATGGTTTAAATCTTCCCGCTTTAAATAAATTTTTGCGCCGCCAAGATCCTCTGTCATTTTCTCTGCGTAGTAAAGCAGAGAAGGTCTTCCTGTATAGGTCTCATGCAAAGTCTTTAACTCTGCCAGAAATTCTTCATCCTGCATACAGGCATTGTAGGCTTTCTCCAGTTCCGTCACTGCATTCATCAGCGTTTCGGGGATAAATTGTCCGCCGTGCTGTCCAAATCTTCCTTTTGACATAATTTTACACTCCTAACTATTTGTATGATATTTTTTATTTTTTCAGGGTCTTTTCTGCCTTCTGTTTCAACCAGACTGCTGACATCCAGGCAGAACGCTTCTGTTTTAAGGGCTTCTTCTATATTTGATATCCCGATGCCTCCTGCCAGGAACCAGAGCTTTTTTATGGCCGGTATCATGGCCCAGTCAAAGCGTGTTCCGCTGCCGCCCTGAATTCCCTTGACATAGGAGTCAAGAAGCAGGTAGTCGGCTGAAAGCTTATCTGCTTCTATAATTTCTTTGGCAGACTGTACGCGGATTGCTTTTATAATTGGAACCGGACGGTCTAATCTGTTTTTCAGTTCCAGAATTTCTGCTTCACTTTCCTCCCCGTGAAGCTGGATCAGCTGAATGATATTATTTCTTACAAGGGAAATAATTTCGTCTGCAGGGCTGTTTACAAAGATGCCTACAGCAGGTATTTCAGGGAGTAAATCATTTCTTAAAAGTTCTGCATGACCGGGGGTGAGCTGCCGCTTTCCGGGGGCAAAAACAAAACCCGCATAATCTGGTTTATAACAGTTGACGGCAAGGACATCTTCTTTCCTTGTAAGGCCGCAGATTTTAATTTTCTTTTCCGGATATTCCATTGGCCGCCTTCCTCATTTCCTGCAATATCTTTTTCTTATCAGGTGAGCGCATCAGACTTTCCCCGATTAAGACACCGTTTACCCCTGCCTGATACAGCCGTTTCACATCGTCTGCAGTCTGAATTCCGCTCTCTGCTATGAAAGCGGTCCCGGCAGGCACCAGATTCCTTAATCGGATAGAATTTTCAAAGTCAACTTCAAAGGTCTTTAAATTCCGGTTATTGACTCCGATCAGGCGGGCTCCTGCAGAAAGTGCATGATGGATTTCTTCCTCGTCATGAGCCTCAACAAGAGCGCTGAGCCCAAGACTGTCGCAGATTTTCATGTATTCTCTCAGCTTTTCAGTATCCAAAAGAGCACAGATGAGAAGAACTGCTGAGGCACCAAGTACCTTTGCTTCCAATATCTGATAAGGATCTACGGTAAAATCCTTTCTTAAAAGAGGGAGGGAAACAGACCGGCTGATTTCGGTTAGATATTCCCCTTTTCCAAGAAAATATTCCGGCTCTGTCAGCACAGAAATCGCGTCTGCACCGGCTGATTCATACTCCATGGCAATCTCCCTATAAGGAAATTCCGGTGCAATCATTCCTTTTGAGGGAGAGGCACGCTTTACTTCGCAGATAAAGGAGATCCCGGGAGAGGAGATTGCTTTTTCAAAAGAAAAATCAGAATCTCGCTGTCCCGCTTCAAAGACACTGTATGCCATCTCCTCCATTTTGCGGTAGGATATGGTTCTTTTGGCTTCATCCGCCCGCTTTTTTGAGGCCGCCGCAAGTGTGTCAAGAATCATAACGTCACCTCATTCACCGCTTTTACAAATTCCTCCAGTTTTGCAGCTGCTTTTCCCGAATCAATTAAGTCAGAAGCAGTTTTAATGCAGTCAGATATGGTGCAGTCATCAATGCCCAGATAAAGGCTGAGAGCGGAATTTAAAATCACGATATCCCGTTTGGGGCCGCGAAGTGTTCCATTTAAAATTTCTTTCGTAATTACTGCATTATCCGCAGGAGTTCCACCCAATAAGTCGGAAAGGTTGCTGCGGCTTAAGGAAAACTGTTCCGGTGTTATTTCATATGGGATCAGCTCTCCGAAGCGAATCTCACAGACGTGTGTAGGACCTGTTACAGTAGCTTCGTCCAGACCGTCTGATCCGCAGACAACGAGACCCCGTTTCACGCCTAAATTGCTTAACACCTGTGCAAGGGGTTCCACCAGTTTTTTGTCATAAACTCCTAACAGCTGCATGGTGGCGCCTGCCGGATTTGATAAAGGTCCCAGGATATTAAAGATCGTGCGGACTCCCAGCTCTTTTCTGACAGGACCAGCATACTTCATGGAAGAATGATGGGTCTGTGCAAAGAGAAAACACATTCCTGTCTCCTTTAAAACCTTCCCGGACTGTTCTGCCGTAAGAGCCAGGTTGACTCCCAGCTGTTCCAAAACATCCGCAGCACCGCTTTTACTGGAAACGCTTCTGTTTCCATGCTTTGCAACAGGGACACCTCCTGCAGCTACTACAAAGGCGGTGGTAGTGGAGATATTAAAGGTTCCGACCTCATCGCCTCCTGTGCCCACGATATCGATAACCGGAAAATCCGGCGCCAGTTTCAGCGCTTTTTCTCTCATAACTGTGGCGCAGGCAGTGATCTCGTCAATGGTCTCGCCTTTCATGCGAAGAGCTGTTAAAAATGCTGCCATCTGAGCGGGAGTAGTCTCTCCGCTCATAATTTCATTCATAACCTCTTTTGCGGCCTGAAAACTTAAGTCCTGCCCTTCAATTACATCATGGATTGCTTCTTGAATCATGGGGTTGCCTCCTTTATATAATGGTCAGAAAATTTTTCAATATGGTCATACCATTTGGTGTGAGTATGGATTCCGGGTGAAACTGAAGTCCGTAGACCGGATAATCCTTATGCTTCACTGCCATAACTTCTCCAATGGAATCAGTCCCGATTACGGTCAGACAATCTGGAAGTGAGTCCTTTTCGGCAATCAGGGAATGATATCGGGCAGCCGGTATTGTATCTGGAAGTCCTTTGAAAATGGGATCCGAGTTATCAATATCAATCAGACTCTGCTTTCCGTGCATGAGTTTTTTTGCGTGGGCTATTTTTGCGCCGTATACCTCACAGATCCCCTGATGTCCAAGGCAAACGCCAAGAATGGGAACCGTTCCAGAAAGCTCCTTAACCACCGTTTCGCACACACCGGCATCCTTTGGATATCCGGGGCCTGGAGAGAGTACGATATGGGAAGGGTGTAAGAGACGGATCTCCTCTACAGTCAGTTCATCATTTCTTATGACTTTAATATCCGGCTCAATGGAGCCAAACAGCTGGACCAGATTGTAGGAGAAGCTGTCATAATTATCAATCAGCAGTATCATCAGTCATTCACCTCCCCAGCCGTTTCAATTGCGTGGATTACAGCCTTTGCCTTGTTGCCTGATTCCTCATATTCCAGTTCCGGAACACTGTCCGCCACAATTCCGCCGCCAGCCTGAACGGTAACCATTCCATTTTTCTTCACTGCCATTCGTATGGCAATGCAGGTATCCATGTTACCGGTAAAATCAATGTATCCCAGAGCCCCTCCGTAGATGCCTCTTGGTTCCGTCTCCAGCTCCTCGATAATCTCACAGGCGCGAATCTTTGGCGCACCGGAGAGTGTGCCGGCAGGAAGTACCGCTTCGATTGCAGAGAGTCCGTCACTGTCTGGTCTTATGTCTGCCTCTACCTGGGAGCAGATGTGCATAATCCGGGAAAACCGGTGGATCATCTTGTATCCGGTGACCTCAACTGTGGAAAACTTTGCGATTTTCCCCAGATCATTTCGTCCTAAATCCACAAGCATATTATGCTCAGACAGTTCCTTTTCATCAGCAAGAAGCTCCTTTTCCAGCAGTCTGTCTTCCTCTTCATTGTTTCCTCTGGGTCTGGAACCGGCAACAGGGAAGGTAGTCAGCCTGCCGTCCTTTAGACGAACCAGAGTCTCAGGAGAGGTGCTGATGATTTCAGTCTCATCCATGTGAAGATAGACCATGTAAGGGGAAGGATTGGTGGTTCTTAACACCCGGTAGGCATTTAAAAGACTGTCGTGATAGTCGCTTTTAAACTGTCTGGACAGGACAACTTGAAAAATATCTCCGTCCACAATATAATCTTTTGCCTTTTCCACCATATTGCAATATTCCTCTTTGGTAACATTACAGTGAAACTCGGGTCTGCCCTGTACGGCTGATTTTTTCAGAGGAGTATTTTCCCCAATCATCCGAGCTATGTTTTCCAGTTTTGCACAGGCAGCCCCGTAGTTTTCCATAATCCGGTCGGTTTTCATATTTACTACAATGTTTATTTTCTGCTTCAAATGATCATAGACAATCACAGTGTCAAACAGCATGAGATCAAAATCGCTGCAGTCGCCTTTTTTAATTGACAGCACAGGCTCTGCATACCCGATCATGCTATAAGCAAAATATCCTACAAAGCCTCCGGTAAAGGGCGGGAGCCCCGGAATCTTGGGAGAATGGTATTCCTTTAATATTTCACGGAGAACTCCAAAGGGAGTTTCTGATTGAAAGACCTCATCCCGGGCAGTCCCCCCACTGCTGTCGTAGCGGCGTATGGTAACAACATGATTCTGACAGCTGACCTTCATGACAGGATCATAGCCAAGAAAGGAGTAGCGTCCCCAGTTCTCGCCGCCCTCAATGCTTTCTAACAGATAGTACTTACTGCTTAATGCACCGATTTTTCTAAGCAGTGTAATGGGGGTTACAATGTCTGCGAAAATTTCCCTGCAGACGGGTATGACAGGGTAGGAAGCACCAAGCGCTTCAATCTCCCTGCAATCCGGTGTAATGGACATAATTACTGGCTCCTTTCCTGAATAAGAATTTACTGTAACAAAAAAAGCCCCCGTCCCTCTTCCATAGTTCTATGGATAAGAGGGACGGAAGCTTAATATACGTTCCGCGGTACCACCCTGATTGGAGAAGATAGACTTCTCCCACTTATAGCACACTAACATGTGCATCCCCTTGATAACGGATAGGAAACCCGTCGGCATCTACTACCGGAGACAAACACCGGTTTCAAGCCGCCCTCGCAGGTCCATTCAGACCAGACATCAACGCTTCCTCCCACCAACCGGAAGCTCTCTGTGCATGATGAAGAAGTCTTACTTACTCCTGCTCAACAGTTTATTACTTTGCTTTGCTACAGTATATGAGATCACAAAGAAAATGTCAATACGTAATTTTAATTTTATTTTAAGTTCATTGACATTTGATAAAATGGTGTTAGAATGGTGCTAATTGAAATCAGTAAAAAAGCAGGAGGATATCAAATGGCGAAGATAGGAATCATTGGAATCGGAAATATGGGATACGCAATTGCCAAAGGATTATTGAAGCAATATGAGAAAAAGGATCTTGTTTTTACTGATGTAAATCAGGATCGATGCGACCAAGTGTCGAAGGAGCTTGGCATTGACTGGGTTAAAACGAACCAGGAATGTGCAGGACTTGCAAAATATATTGTTCTGGCAGTAAAACCCCAGTATTTTGATCCGCTTCTGGAACAGCTTAAGGATACAGTGACCGAAAAAAATGTTATGATATCCATTGCACCTGGAATTACGACCACCCAGCTTAAGGAAAAACTGGGAGAGGAAAAAAGGGTGGTCCGTGCCATGCCCAATACCCCTGCACTTTTAGGAGAGGGTATGACAGGAGTCTGTTATGAGGAAAAAGCTTTTTCGGACGAAGAAAAGCATGCCATTGAAAGTATTTTCAGTTCCCTTGGCAAAATGAGGATTGTGGAAGAACGCCTGATGAATGCAGTGGTATGTGTCAGCGGCAGTTCTCCCGCCTATGTATATATGTTTATAGAGGCACTGGCTGAC
>JAQSYE010000240.1 GCA_029256305.1 Lacrimispora sp.
TCGGATGACCAGGAAAAGAGGTAGGTCTTGTCAGAGAATAACTCCAGTCGCAGATAGACCGTATCGCCCTCATATGGACAGGAGCTTTCAGGAATTTCCTGTGCTTCTCCCAGCAGCTCCTTATTCGTTACTTTTCCTGAATAGAGGATAAGGCAATTTCCTTCCCCGCTCCTTTGAATGCCGAAATAAGCATAGGAATGTCCGATCATGCCAATGGAGGCCATATCGCCCTCCTGTTCCCCGTTAAGACGTACCTTCGTGATGGCAGTAAATGTCTGGTGCTGGGGAATCTGGGTCATGGCATTGGGCGCATACCACAGAAGATTTTTCCTGAAAGGATTTGCAAGACAGAATAGCCGGATTCCCTTGTGTCCATCTAAGGAGTAAAAGGACTCTCTGGGATTTGCCTGCCACTGCCACTGAAAACTAAGTCTACCGCTTTCAAAATCGTCCGACTGGGCAATTTTATATCGTGGCTGTCCTTCTGCAGGAACCTTCCACTCCTTAACCGGCTCCCCAATTCCATCCCCGTTTTGATCCGTCCCGATAAAGGGCCAGCCATTGTGAAAGCACATGGGTTGCAGATGAACGATCCGTCCAAGCTCTATTACATCCTGGAAATGGAGAAACCAGTGCCTGCCATCTGGTGCGATGACCCAACCGCCCTGATGAGGCCCGTTTATGGCTGTATTTCCCTGGTGCATGACAACCCTGTATTCGTAAGGACCCTTTACGGACCTTGCTCTTAAAACAGACTGCCAGCCGCAAGCGACACCTCCTGATGGCATGAGAATATAATAGTATCCCTGATCGTAATACATTTTGGGCCCTTCTGTAGTGGGTGCGATCTGTTCCCCGTCAAAGATTGTAACGGGTTCTCCTAGTACTTCTGTGCATAAGGGATGGATTTCCACCAGATCCAGTCGGTGTTTGATCCCGCATCGGCTGTTGGCATAGGCAAACACCATGTACGCCTTTCCGTCCATATCCCAGAAAGGGCAGGGATCAATCCAGCCTTTCGCCTCATGAAGGCAGTGTAGCTTAAATTCCCCATAGGGATTCTTTGAAGATGCTACAAAAATTCCCTCATCAGGAAGGGGAATGAATACGTAAAAGGTGCCCTCATGAAAACGGATGGATGGCGCCCAGGTGCCGGAGCCATGGGACGGCTGCTGATATTTTTCAAAAGGCAGGGAGCGCACACAGTAATTGATAATTTCCCAGTGAACCAGATCTTTCGAATGAAGAAGGGGGACACCTGGAAGATAGGTAAAGGAAGAAGCTACCATATAATAATCTTCTCCCACCCGGATTACATCGGGATCTGAATAATCGGCATATAAAACCGGATTATGATACATTGACATTGACATCGCCATTACCTCCCATACTACATTTCATGCGAAAAAGGAGCATAAATTCTGCCCCTCTTTCTGTTTGATCATTCCTTCACTGCGCCAATATTAACACCCTGAATAAAATACTTCTGGCAGAACGGATATATGATCATGAAGGGAAGAATTGCTACAATAACAGCTGCGTTTTTCACTGTATTCTCAGTTGCACCGCCGATTGCCTGGGGCAAATCACTTCCCATTATAACAGATCTTAACTTCATCTGGAAATTATATAAATTATCATTTGTAATATAAAGTTTATAATTGGTATAGTCATTCCAGTAAGATACGGCGTACATCAGACCAATTGCGGTAAGTGCCGCCTTGGATAACGGAAGAACAATCCTCAAAAATATACCCATGGGTGGGCAGCCGTCTATCTCTGCCGATTCAAATAAACTGGCGGGTATTCCCTCAAAGAAATTTCTCATTAGTACCATATTATAAACATTGATAGCAGGAAGAAGAATCACCACAAATAAGGTATTCGTCAGATGAAATGACTTCATAACCAGATAGGTGGGAATCATACCGCCGTTAAAAATCATGGTAAACAGCATGATGTTTGCTAACAGCGTTCTCCCTGGCATTTTCCACTGAATCAGCACATACGCTCCCAGTGTCGCTACCGTCAGTCCGGTAATCGTCCCCACTATAGTTGTAAATATAGAAACCAGAAACGGTTTATACAAAGTCGGATTGGTAAATACAGAAATATAACCTGCAAAACCAAATTTTTCTGGAAACAATTTCATACCATAAGCTGTCTTTAAATCAAAGGAGTCAATCAAAACCTTGTAGATCGGGATAATCATGATAAGACTTATGAGTACGAATATGATCACCAGCATATAGTCAAATGCGGTTGCTTTCTTTTTCATGTTTTCCTCCCTACACAATTCCTCTTCCGCGAACTTTATAGCTGGCCTTGTTGCAGACAAGAACAAGGAAACAGCCCACCAGCGAAGAAACAAGACCTACCGCTGTTGAATAGCCATAATCAGGCAGAGCGCCGGAATTAAATGTCTGTGTGTATATATAAGTTTGAAGTACATCTGCCTGCCGGCTCACCGCATCGTTTTGCAAAACGAATACAGATTCAAACAGGTTCATTACCTTAGCCAGATTTAAAATCAGTACTGTAATAATGGTATTGTTAAGAGCTGGCATGGTTATGAAGCGCAGCCTGTTAAACCGGCCTGCACCATCCATGGAAGCAGCCTCATAAAGCTCCGGATTGATTCCAGAAAGTGTCGCTATAAAGATAATCGTCCCCCAGCCTGTATCCTTCCAGACGTTAATGACATAAAACATTGGCCGCCACCAGCTCTGGCTTCCAAGAAAATAGATTCCTTCATTTACAATCCCAAATTTGCTCAACACAGCATTTAAAAGACCGGCACTGGTAGGCGAAAGAATCAGGGCAAAAACAGATGCAGTAACAACCCATGACATGAAATGGGGCAGATACACGATCGTCTGTGCGATCTTTTTAAAGGTCACAGACCGCAGCTCATTGAGCATAAGAGAAAGCACAACGGCCATAATGGTATTCAGCAGAAGCTTCACAATACTTAATGTGATGGTATTCCCAAACGCACTCCAGAAGCCTGGCATATTTAACATCTTTTCAAAATGGGCCAGACCGATAAATACCGGCTCTTTAATTCCTTTGTAGGAATAAAAAGCATATCTGATACCCAGCATGGGAATGTAATGAAACACCAGCGCAAAAATCAGAACTGGAAGAAACATCAGATAAAATCCCCTGTAATATCGGAGTGAAACAAGCAACGGCCGTTTATTTTCGCCTGCAGCATACGCTGCAGGCCCTTTCATCTTTTTATTCATAGGAAAACCTTTCTAAATCTATTTTGCAGATTCTTTCTTATTCATTGAATCCACAATCATCTGTGACCATTTTGATCCGCCGTCGCTTTCAAAACGCTTGAATGCCTCTTCTATGGAAGTACCCTGTACGACAACATCTGCAATAATGGATTTCTTTAGTGTCATTAAATCTCCGTTGTAGGTAGCCATTTCTTCGGTAGAAGGAGTAATGGTTGCCTGACGGCAGTTTTCATTGAATACAGTCTGGGAATTCTTTGCTTCTTCTTTTACTGAATCCTTTCCAGGATCACCTTCCCAGGTTGCAATGGCAAGCATTGGATCAAGATGCTGCTTGGTGTATTGTGTTCCAGGAATTTCAAGACTCTCTCTTAAATGGAACTGACCCTCATTATAGGTCTTATCAAGAACTGTTTCTGCCTTCTTTGACCAGTGAACATCTTCCACTCCATAGGACCAGAGCATTTCCATATCGCCGCCATCCAGCATGGATTCGATGAGGTATTTGAATACGCCTTCTGGATTTTCACAGGAAGAGGTAATTGCCCAAACCGGGGAAGTTCTTTCTACATAATTACCAACTTCCTTAATCGGCTTTATTGGAATCAGTTCGCTGTCATGGCCGTTTGATTCCAGATTGTTCTTTAAGTTGCTTCCCCATGTACCTGCCCAGTAAGTAAATACGCCGAATTTATCCTCGTAAAACTTATTACGGCAGTCTTTCGTTCCGTTTGTTAAGGTTTCCTTATCAATATAGCCTGCTGCATAAGCATCTCTCATACGCTGCAATGCATCTTTAAAGTTATCTTTGGTAAATCCGTCATACCAGACACCGTCTTCTCCCTTGGCAAAGGAAGGATACGCGTCCTGATAAAACTCTGGTAAGTAATTGGTCCATGGCTCTTCTGATCCGATGAAGCCGGCAGCTGATAAACCATAGGTATCCCCATTTATTCCGTTGCCGTCAGGATCTCCCTCAGTAAATGCTTTCAGCATATTTAAATACTCATCATACGTAGTAGGTACTGACAGTCCACAATTATCAAGCCATTTCTTCTTAACATATGTAACACATCCGTTTCCTCTGGTAACCGGGAATCCATAAAGTTTCCCGTCAATCTTCATGTTGTCAACAACATCTTCCCCGGTAAAGCGTCCGGAAGACTTTAACTCAGAGTTTTCCCATGCCTGTGTCATATCCCAGAGAGCACCTTCCTCTGCATATCCCGTATAAAAGCTGCCTGCAAGAATAATTGCATCAGGCCAGTTCTCAGGACCGGAAGCAAAGGTCTGACCCAGAACATCAAAATAAGCGTCATGATCCGGCTGTGTAATCTCTAAATCAATTCCAGTCAGTTCTTCCCATCTTTTTTCAAATGCATCTCTGTTATTTTGTTTTGTCATAACCGTTCCATTTACCATAATAGTAATCTTCTCCGGCTTTTTCACTTCGCTCTCCGCTTTGCTCTCTCCTGCTGAAGAACTACTTTCCGTATTTGATCCGGCACTTGTTGCCTCAGCCCCTGATTTTGCGCTTGAGGAGCAGCCGCTTAAAGCCACAGAAGCAGCCATGGTAACCGCCATACCAGCTGCAAGCATTTTTTTAACTCTCATTTAGAACCTCCCAATATAAATGTTTTTGTTATTTGGTGGTGCGCACCTTTTTTGCATTGCCATCATAGCATCCCATGCACCCAATATCAACGCACATTATTTACTATCGTTGTTCATTTTTCGCTAAACAGCCTGTTCTCATTGAAGTTTATTATGCACTTTTTATATTGTCTGTTTCAGTCCATACCGATTCGACATGATTATATAGGAAGAGACAGAGATCGTTTTTGAGTACATATTTTACGTTCTATGTACAGATCTTCATGTAAAGGGGTGGACATGATTGATTTTAGCACCATTTCATACTATAATTTTTAATAAGAAAAAAGGAACGGTGCATATGAAAAATAGCAGACTTACTCTAAAACACAATAAAAATATGTCCTACAAAAATCAGCTGATGCTGTCCTATACTTTTATCCTGGCGATCATTCTTATGATCGGAGTTATCCTGTACTCTCTCTCCTATCGTCAGGTAAAGAACGGTATCTATCAGCAGAACCGGCTCAGTCTGTCTGCTTCCGTTACACAGCTTGACAATACAATGGAGCTGACGAATGCATCCGTAAAGCAGATTACTATCAACAGCCTGTTTAATACCCTGATCAACAAAAAAAACAGAGGAGATTCTTCCTTTTATTATCTTGGTTATAAGACACAGCAAAGTCTGAAATCCATTACACCGGTGGAATTTCTGCTGCCAATTAGTAACTCCTTTATTTATATTGAGAAATCAAACTATGCCATCTCCCCTATCCTTTTTTCGGATTTCGATTTCTTCATCTGGAATAATACAAAGTACCCAATTGATCCTGCCCGGTTATCAAAAGTACTGGTGGATCCTTCTTACTGGAACAAATTTATTCCTTTTGAGCAGCTTGGCACCTCATCAAAAAACTTTTTATACCTATATCCTCTGACATCTGCCTCTCAGGTCGCCAATCACAGCAGCTCCGTGATCTGCTACCAGTTTGACCACGAACAGATTATGGAGTATTTTTCAAGCATCAACTTTTATAAGGACGGATATCTGGTTGCTTATGACAAAAACGGCAATCAGGTGTTTCTACTCT
>JAQSYE010000241.1 GCA_029256305.1 Lacrimispora sp.
CAATAATGGAATTGACTGTGCCGAAAAGTAATGTAATGACTGTTGATAATGCTGCGATACTGATTTGAAGCTTGCGTTTGATTGAATTTTTGCCCGTGATTTTTCCCATTTGCTTCTTACTGCCTTCTATGGGCATTTGTTTTTTCTGAGACATTTGTTTTTCTCCTGATTTGGTTTTATTATTTTCGCTATTTTGCCTAAATTTACTATTATGTAATCAGAACAATTATAAATCAAGAGTATCGGGCTGTCAATTGTCCTGGATCAGAAAATAAAGATTAAACATTATGTAGGATTTTCCATTGGTTTTTATCCGGTTGTTGTGAATAATAATTTGATTACAGAGAGAAAAACAGGAATTGGGGCTGAATTTTAGAAGCCAGCCACAATTCCTGTTATTATTAGAATTGATTATTTTTTAAGTTCCTGCATTTTCATGGCACGAACCTTTAACGGAAGACCGAACAGAGTGATGAAGCCGTCTGCATCGTGATGATCATAGAGATCACCGGTGGTAAAGGAAGCAAGAGACTCACTGTATAAGGAGTAAGGGGAAGAGGTTCCTGCTTTGATGATGTTGCCCTTATAAAGTTTGAACTTCACTTCTCCTGTTACGTATTCCTGTGTGGAAGTAACAAATGCCTGCACTGCCTCACGAAGTGGCGTGAACCATTTTCCTTCGTATACGATCTGTGCAAATTTATTACCCATATCTTTTTTGACTTCCATGGTAGCGCGGTCTAAAACCAGTTCTTCCAGCTGCTGATGTGCTTCTAAAAGAATGGTTCCGCCTGGAGTTTCATAAACGCCTCTGGATTTCATGCCTACTACCCGGTTTTCCACGATATCTACAATACCGATGCCGTGCTTTCCGCCAAGCTCGTTTAACTTTGTGATAATATCGGAGACCTTCATAGTCTCTCCGTTTACGCTGACAGGAAGGCCTTTTTCAAAAGTCATGGTCACGTATTCTCCTTCATCAGGAGCCTTCTCAGGAGAAACGCCAAGTACCAGAAGGTGATCGTAATTTGGTTCATTGGCCGGATCTTCCAGCTCTAAGCCTTCATGGCTGATGTGCCATAAGTTACGGTCACGGCTGTAGCTGTTGTCTGCTGAGAATGGAAGGTCGATCCCATGCTGCTTGCAGTATTCAATCTCATCTTCACGGGACTGCATAGTCCATACATCGGTCATACGCCATGGTGCGATAATTTTTAAATCAGGAGCAAGAGCTTTGATACCAAGTTCGAAACGGATCTGGTCGTTGCCCTTTCCAGTTGCTCCGTGGCAGATGGCAGTAGCGCCTTCCATCCTTGCAATCTCAACCAGTCTTTTTGCTATAGCCGGACGAGCCATGGAAGTACCCAGGAGATACTTATTCTCATAAACGGCATTGGCCTGTACACATGGGATGATGTAGTTGTCGCAGAAGTCATCTACCAGATCTTCTATATATAATTTTGAAGCGCCGGATAATTTCGCTCTCTCTTCAAGACCATCAAGCTCGTTGCCCTGTCCGCAGTCGATGCAGCAGCAGACTACTTCGTAATCAAAATTTTCCTTTAACCATGGAATAATGGCAGTGGTGTCAAGTCCGCCGGAATAGGCTAAAATTACTTTCTCTTTCATATATAATTCCTCCTCAATGGTTTTTTGTATATTTCCTTGTTGAACTTACATAAATATACAACAAAATCCGAGTAAATGCAAGGACAAAATGAAAAATATAAAAATATCTTGCATAATATACAAAATAGATGTATAATTATGAAAATCATTAAAGGAAAGGCAAAATGCTCATGAATGAAGAGCAAAGACCTGATACAAAATAGAAAATAGTAAGGAGCGATGACGATGATTAAAGCAGGAATTATAGGATCAACCGGATATGCAGGCGGTGAGCTGGCAAGACTTTTACTCCAAAGAGATGACGTGGAGATTAAATGGTATGGATCAAAAAACTATGTGGACCAGAAATACGCTTCCATTTATCAGAATATGTTTGAAATCGTCAGCGATTCCTGCATGGATGATAATATAGAAGCATTGGCAGAGATGGTAGATGTAATTTTCACCGCAACACCCCAGGGCTTTCTGGCATCTGCTTTAAATGAACATATTTTATCACAGACCAAAGTCATCGATTTAAGTGCGGATTTTCGTATAAAGGATGTGAATATTTATGAAGAATGGTATCAGATCCAGCATAAATCCCCTCAATATATAAAAGAAGCGGTATACGGACTTCCGGAAATCAACCGGGAGAAGATTAAGAACGCAAGGCTCATAGCTAATCCGGGCTGTTACCCCACCTGTTCTGAGCTTTCCATATACCCGCTGGTAAAAGAAGGTCTGATTGATCCTGACACCATTATCATCGATGCAAAATCGGGTACGTCCGGAGCTGGGAGAGGAGCAAAGCTTGATAATCTTTACTGCGAAGTGAATGAGAATATCAAAGCTTATGGAGTCGGTGTACACAGACACACTCCTGAGATTGAAGAGCAGCTTTCTTACGGGGCGGGAAAACCAGTAACCATCAGTTTTACACCCCATCTGGTTCCCATGAACAGAGGCATTCTCATAACTGCCTATGCATCGTTAACCAGACAGGTTTCTTATGAAGAGGTAAAATCCGTTTATGATAAATATTATGGCAAAGAACTCTTTGTCCGGGTGCTGGAAAAAGATGTAACACCTCAGACAAAATGGGTGGAAGGCAGTAACTTTGTTGATGTAAATTTCAAGATCGATCCAAGAACCAACCGGATTGTGATGATGGGAGCCATGGATAATCTGGTAAAGGGAGCTGCGGGGCAGGCAGTTCAGAACATGAATATACTTTTCGGACTGGATGAAAACAAAGGACTGAAGCTGATCCCCATGTTTCCGTAGATCTTGGAAAGAACGTGTAATGATAAAGGAAGACATAATGATAATACGATCAATGAAAATAGAAGATTATGACCAGGTGTTTGCACTTTGGTCCGGGATTAAGGGATTTGGCCTCCGGGCTGTTGATGATTCAAAGGAAGGAATCGGACGGTTTCTGTTGAGAAATCCAGATTTAAGCGTGGTTGCAGAAGACAAAGGGACCGTGATTGGTTCTATCTTAAGCGGTCATGACGGACGCAGAGGTACGCTATACCATGTGTGTGTGGCGGCGGAATACAGAAAGCATGGAGTCGGTCAGGCGATGGTTTTAGAAGCCGTCAGCAGACTGAGAAAAGAGGGAATTAATAAAGTCAATCTGATTGCCTTTCGCAACAACCTTTTGGGAAATAATTTCTGGCGGAAAGAGAAATTCACATTCCGAGATGATTTAAATTACTATGATTTAACCATCAGTGAGGAAAATCGCACTGATTTTGTAAGCTGACAGCATACCATAACCGATGACAGGGAGGAACTTATTTATGAAGCAGATAAGCGGAGGAGTAACAGCAGCAAAGGGATTTAAAGCTGCATCGACGGCAGCAGGAATTAAATATAAAAATAACAGAAAAGATATGGCGATGATTTACAGTGAGGTCCCATGCAAAGCAGCTGGCACCTTTACAACGAACATCGTAAAAGCAGCTCCAGTCAAATGGGATAAGGAAATCGTGACCACTTCTCCCTTTGCGCAGGCAGTTGTAGTGAATGCAGGAATCGCCAATGCATGCACCGGAGAAGAAGGATTCTCCTATTGCAGTCAGACGGCGAAGGCCGCTTCCCAGTGCCTTTCCATACCGGAAGACTCCGTTCTTGTGGCTTCTACCGGAGTCATCGGAATGCAGCTTCCAATTGACCGTATCACAGCGGGAGTAAAGGCAATGTCTGTAATCCTGGACGGCAGTGAGGAGAGCGGAACCGCAGCAGCACAGGCGATTATGACGACCGATACCGTGAAAAAGGAAGTAGCCGTTCAGTTCGAGGCAGGCGGAGCCACAATCACAATCGGAGGTATGTGCAAGGGTTCCGGAATGATTCATCCGGATATGTGCACCATGTTGAGCTTTGTTACTACGGATGCTGCGATCTCAAAAGAGCTGCTTACAGAAGCATTAAAGGAAGACATCAAGGATACGTACAACATGATATCCGTTGACGGAGATACTTCCACCAACGATACCGTTCTCCTTCTGGCGAATGGTATGGCTGGAAATAAAGAAATTACGGAAAAAAATGAAGATTATCAGTTATTCATAAAAGCACTGAATTTCATCAATGAGACATTGGCGAAGAAGATGGCTGGGGATGGAGAAGGCTGTACTGCATTATTTGAAGTAAAAATTATCGGCGCAGAGACAAAGGCGCAGGCCGTGACATTATCAAAATCAGTAATCACTTCCAGTTTGACAAAAGCGGCCATATTCGGTCACGATGCCAACTGGGGACGCATTCTTTGCGCCATGGGATACTCAGGAGCCACCTTTGACCCGGAAAAAGTAGATCTGTATTTTGAAAGCGCAGCGGGAAAACTTCAGATCATTGAAAACGGCGTGGCACTTCCCTACAGTGAAGAAGAGGCGACTAAGATATTATCAGAGCCGGAAGTTACTGCGATTGCTGACATCAAGATGGGAAATGCGTCTGCAACAGCCTGGGGTTGTGATCTGACCTTTGACTATGTGAAAATCAACGCAGATTACCGTTCTTAAACATTTCAAGGCAGATCATAAGAAGGAGAGGAAATAAAAAATGATACTGGATCCGAGCATAATGCAAAAAGCCGAAGTGTTAATTGAAGCACTTCCTTATATACAGAGGTTTAACCGTAAAACCATCGTGGTAAAATACGGCGGAAGCGCCATGGTAGATGAAGAATTGAAAAAGCAGGTAATTCAGGATGTGGTCCTTTTAAAGCTGGTAGGATTTAAGCCCATTATCGTCCATGGCGGCGGAAAAGAGATCAGCAGATGGGTGGAGAAAACCGGTATGGAGCCTCATTTTGTCAACGGCTTAAGAGTCACGGATGAACCCACTATGGAGATTGCAGAGATGGTATTAAACAGGGTGAACAAAAGCCTGGTACAGCTTGTCAATGAGCTTGGAATCAAGGCTGTGGGAATCAGCGGAAAAGACGGCATGATGCTAAAATGCCAGAAGCGCTATTCAAATGGAGAGGATATTGGTTTTGTAGGCGACATTACGCAGGTTGATACCCAGATCATCAACGATCTTCTGGAAAAGGATTTTCTCCCCATTATCTGTCCAGTAGGCTTTGATGAGGACTTTAAGACCTATAACATCAATGCAGACGATGCGGCATGCGCCATAGCAACTGCCATGGAGGCGGAAAAACTGGCTTTTTTGACGGATGTGGAGGGCGTTTATCGGGACTTTGGGGATAAAGATTCTTTAATTTCTGAAATGTCCATCGAAGAGGCTCAGGAGTTCGTAAGCGGAGGAACTCTTGGAGGCGGAATGCTCCCCAAACTTCAAAACTGCATCGATGCCATGAACCATGGGGTGTCCAGAGTACATATCATGGACGGAAGGATTCCCCACTGTCTGCTGCTTGAGCTCTTCACCAATAAAGGAATCGGAACTGCAATCGTGAGCCCGGGAGAGGAGCGTTTTTATCATGCTGGATAAACAGGAATATATCGATAAGGCGGAATCAGAAATTTATAAGACCTACAACCGTTTTCCGGTTGTCTTTGATCATGGGGATGGAGTACGGCTTTATGATACAGATGGAAATGAATACCTGGATTTTTTTGCCGGAATTGCAGTGGCTGGTCTTGGATACAACGATGCGGAATTTAATGAGGCGGTAAAGGCTCAGGTAGATAAACTGCTTCACATTTCAAATCTCTATTATAATGTACCGTCTATAGAGGCGGCAGAACTGCTTTTAAAGGCATCTCAGATGGATAAAGTGTTTTTCACCAATAGCGGAACGGAAGCCATTGAGGGAGCTTTAAAAATTGCCAGAA
>JAQSYE010000016.1 GCA_029256305.1 Lacrimispora sp.
CACCTTTGAAGGTGCAAATGTCTATAAGTCTTTAGCAGATGGTAAATACTATCTTGCAATTGAAGATTTAAAAGATGGCCGGTATTATGAATTATGGCAATCTGGCAGTGCCGGAGGTCCATGGAACAGAGTGGCTGAAAAGTGGGCATGGAGAGGCAATTTACAATACAATGCAGACAGGTGGACAACCAATGTATCTCACGGTGAATTCATTCGTGCCGGATATAATCAAAAGATGGAGATCAAAGATATTAACCGGGTTGATTTTCTTATCCAGGGTACAAATAACTTATCAGGACCATATCAACAGATTACCTGGGATTTGGGAGTGATAAGAAATTACAAATAGGAGATAAGGTAAATATTCATTCCGTCAATATCATAAGCTGTATAAATAGTACAAGCCCTTAAAAAGCGGCTTATACTGACAGGGAACGCCTGGGGGTTATGTACCGGGTATTCCCTGTCTTATGATTGTTATTCAAATTTTCGGGACTCCCATTTACTGCCCCAGATCAGTAAAATGACGGCTGATAAAATAATCATAAATACAGCGCTTGCCAACCCGTAACTAATTTGCTTATTGAAATAGGAGAGCAGTGGCCCGTCTTTGACCGTATATCTAAGAAGCCACATGCTGCTAAGACGCACCCCATAGCAGCAGGGAATATAATACCACAGCCGGTCACCCAGACTTGTGGTTAATAAGGCAGCGGTTAACAGTTGAATAGCACCCAGGCTCAGATTTATAGTTCGCCCAAAACTAAAAGCAATGATAAAATGAAACAGATACAAGGCTATATTTGAGAACCATAAAACAAAAACAATGCTTAATGACATGGTAACAGGATGTGTCTTTGTAAAAAAGTCGCCACCTGCGACAATCAGGCCAATTGAAATAATAAAACAGGCAGCGAGTCCGCATACCAGCAGTATTGTTATTTTGCTTATAATCGGCAAATATCTGATTCTGGAATCACGCAGCATGAAATAGCAGTTACCTGCTTCTGCTTCCAGCTCTGCAACAATCGAGGATAGCAGGGCGATGATGATGGGATAGAAAACGGAGACAAGCTGTAGATAGCCGGTAGACAAAAAGACCTTATCATAGCTGGTGGTATTGGAATAAATATAAAGTGACCCGGCGGCAATGGTCGGAATAAGTACATGTAAGAGGAAAAATGAAGTTTTAAACAGCTTTATCATATCTGCTTTTATTAATCGTATGAACAACATAATGTCACCTTTCATTTGCGGATATATACCAGTTCATAACCCAGGTGGTAAGGCAAAGCATCATGAGTGAGGTCAATATGCCAGGGATGATGACGGTGCTGTCATTAAGGAAACTGTTGTCAGCCAATGGTATACCATTGGGATTTACCTTGATTAGGGGAGCCATCAGTCTGGCTGGGATGGCATAAGGGATCAGCCATGCGTCTGAAGCAGCTATCGGCTGGCTGGACATGACCAGATTGAGCAATAATGTCGTAACAAATGTAATTGTAGTTCCAGCCTTTTCAATGGATAAAAAACAGAGAGGAATCTGCCAGAGATAGGTTACGGTAAGGATTATGGAGGCCTCTAAACCAATATACCAGTCAAACTGTCTACCACATAAAAATCCTGACAACAGGCTTCCAAGAAACAAAAAAAGATTGGTTAAACATAAATAAAAAGATGTGACCACGAATTTACCAAAATACAGTCTGGTCTGCTGCAAGGGCAACAAACGAAGATTTATGTAATCCATTTTTTGGTCAGATTGTATCACTGATATACAGATAATTGCAAAAGTAGCCGGCATAATTAAGACATACCACCAGTTATAAGCAGATATCTGAACCATATTCCCGCTTAATAAAAAAATGGCAAGTGCGATTGTAAGCAGAGGGAATAGAAATAATGCCAGTTTTACAAAGGTATGCCTGGTTTTTAAGAGCTCTGATCTTGTTATCCTGTTCATTTCCTCTCCCCCCCTTCTCTCACAATATCTGTAAATAATACTTCCAGTTTACTTCCGTTCTCCGGTAGCTCTCCCTCATAGCAAAGTTTTCCTTTCGATATGATACCAATTAAATCCACCGTTTTCTCAATTTCAGATAGCAGGTGGCTGGACAGGATGACCGTTATGCCCTTTCCAGGAAAAGACCGTATCAGCTGCCTTAATTCCTGGATTCCCATGGGATCCAGTCCATTGGTAGGCTCATCAAGAATCAGTAAAGCCGGATTGTTAATTAATGCTAAAGCAATGCCAAGTCGCTGTTTCATTCCGGTAGAGTACTGCCCCGCCTTTTTATGGCTGTGAACATCCAGTCCTGCAAGCTCAAGCACCTCGGTGATACGGGATTTAGGTAAACCAAGGACCGTAGTCCGAACCAGGAGATTTTCGTAAGCGGTCAGATTACTGTACAGCGGCGGTGATTCAATCAAAGCACCTATTTCCGATAAACATTCACGATTCCAGGGTTTATCATTATAATAGATCTCTCCGTTTGTCGGCTTTGCGATACCGGTAATCATTTTTAAAGTCGTCGATTTACCAGCACCATTTGGTCCGAGCAATCCGTAAACAGAGTTTCGCGGAACCGTCAGGGACACATTATTAACCGCTGTCTGGTCCTTGAACTTTTTTGTTAAGTTTTTAGTATAGAGTATATGGTCTGACATACAGACTCTCCTTTCAGGGGGTAGTGTTTTATAAACATCTGATCCAGTATAAGATATAAAAATCAAGATTTTATCTGGAAGCTTAAATTTGTGTGTTATAATATGGTCAAAAAGTTGATTAAAGGGGAACATATGGAAAAGATACTAGTAATTGACGATGACGAAGAGATTTTAAAACTTGTGAAGGCCTGTTTAAATAAGGGTGGGTACCTGGTTTATACCATGGACGCTGCTCATAGTCACACAATTGAAGACTTTAAGGGCTATGATCTATTACTTTTAGATATTATGATGCCTGAAAAGGATGGTTACGAAATTCTATCTGAAATTAGAGACAGAGTTTCCTGTCCGATCATCTTTTTATCCGCACTATCCCGAGAGGATGAAAAAATAAAAGGACTGCTGGCCGGTGCCGATGATTACATTGCTAAGCCATTTAATATCGATGAACTGACAGCCAGAGTGAAGGCACATTTAAGAAGAGAGAAAAGAACTGCCGCCCCAAAGACACTTGATGTGGATGGAGTAACTTTTTATCTGGAATCCAAAGAACTATATATCAATGGTCAAAACGTCCCTCTGACAAAATATGAATATAAAATCTGCGAGGTCCTTGCCCAGAGCAGAAATAAAGTGTTCACAAAAGAAGAGGTATATAACAGCGTTTATGATCTGGACGGCGATTCGGATGCACAGATACGGACCATCACTGAATTTGTTTACCAGGTGCGTAAAAAATTTGCCAAACACGGATTAGATCCAATCAGAACCATATGGGGGGTGGGGTATAAATGGGAAAAATTAGAACAATAAGACCTACAACCATAAAACGCCAGATCGTTCTATTTCTGATCCGAACAGGAATTCATATTGTTGGAATCATTGTTTTATGGTTTTTGTTAACTGAATTTCTTGTCAGATCACAAATCCTGATTCCATCAAATTATGCGGAGCAATATATTAAAGATAACATTGATATCATAATCAGCGCGGAGCAGGTTTCAGATTCCATACTTCCGGAAGGTTCAACCTTCAGTATGTTTTCTTATAATAATGGTTATCGATACGGAAATATGCAGGAAGAGGACAGGAAGGTTGCCGCATCAGTTGCCGCAAATCGTTATTCCCATCTGACCGGACATTATATGTATTACATAATTAACAGAGAAAAAGACATGTGTATCGTAAAATACAGTCTGGAGCCAGTCATAAATCTGGGAGGTGCATATTTCTTTAATTATAATCTGCTAACAGTAATAATTCTGCTTTTATGCTGTACAGCCAGTTTGTTAATTGAGATAAACCGGATTACAGGCCGCTGGCTTACATGCTTTAAAGTAATAGAAGATCTGACTTCCGTGATCAGAAATAAGGAACTGGAGTTTGAGTGTCCCAGGACATATATTAAAGAGTTTGACCAGGTGATTGATTCCATGCATGATATGGGAACCAGTCTGGTTCAGTCCTTACAACGTCAATGGGAGATGGAACAATCAAGAAACCAGCAAATCGCAGCTCTGGCCCATGATGTAAAAATTCCGCTGACAATTATCAAAGGGAATGCCCAGCTTATGGGTCTGGCTGACAACGATCAGGAGAGGTCAGAATATACCCGGAGTATTTTGTCAGGTGAAAGCAGGATCGAGCATTATGTTGATCATATTCTGAAGTTAAGCCATCTTCAAAAATCATCAGAATTGAAAAGACAGAAAATCAGTGCAGATACATGGCTGAAAACTTTGCTGACAGAGGCGGGTGAACTGGCAAAGGTATATGAACAGTCGATTATTTATTCTCCATCTTTAGAAAACACGACTCTTTTAATTGATAAGGAACTTATGTCCAGCGCATTGCTCAATATTATTATGAATGGGTGTGAACATTCACCCAGGATCAGTAATCTTTTCCTTGATACAAAGGTTGATGATAATTATTTTATCATAACTGTTAAGGACAGCGGACCTGGCTTTACAGAGGAAGCCATCAGTCATGCCACAACATTGTTTTACATGGATGACAAGAGTCGGGGGAAACTAAATCATTATGGAATTGGTCTTACCATGGCAGATATGATTGTTATCTCGCATGGAGGGATACTGACAATAAAGAACACAGAACAACATCATGGCTGTGTTATCGTCAAAATTCCTCTTTAGCAACGAGAAAAATGTCGATAAATGGATACAAATGTAGCTAAAACAAGACAACAAAGCCTTCGAAATGTTAATTGGTTGATAATTTGCTGATAATTAACTTGTACTATAGAATCAGTGATTAGCACAAAGCAAATAGCTAATTTCAATCTTAATAGGAGGTAAAACTTATGCCAAAGTTCAATGATTTCGACCTGGATTATAAAGTAACAGAAACAGGCAATGGAAATATTGCAGAATCTAAGATTAGAAGCAAGAGCCTTTGCACACCAGGCTGCATCACCGGCATTCTGCAGACCTGCCCGCTTCAGACAGCTACCTGTGGCTGCCATATCACCGGTAAATAATTACATAAGAATGTAACGCTTAAACTGGTTATGGATGGTATTGAGTTCTCGTGACCCAATACCATCCATTTCTACTATAACCACTTTATTCTCACAGGCGAAAAGGGGCAACTGATATGAAATACAACCATTTCCAATCGATTGATGAGTTTATGATACGTTTTCCATTCCGAAATGAGGAACGATTAAATCTGGATGAAGAATCTGTCCTTGAATTTTGTAAGGATTGTGTTTTTCAAGAACAGATCCTGATAGCAAGTCACAATCTGTATGCAACAATGATCACTTACATTAACAATCCCAAATCCCTTTCTGTGAAACAGAAACGAGATTTTTTAATTTCAATACGCAAATATATGGTCCGAAGTGTTACAAGAACAACACCGTTTGGACTTTTTTCAGCAGTGGGAACAGGTTCATTTTCCAAAGAGACCCAGCTGTCTATAGATACAGATAAGATACATAAATCAGTCTATGCAGATACACAGTGGTTATTTAAACTGGTAGAAAAATTGGAAAGCGAATATAAAAAACAAATCAGATTTTCCATAAATCAGGCTTGTATGATTAAGGGAAACAGAGTCTGTCTTCTTTATACCACAGACGGAAAGCGGGATGAGATCAGTATTCGGGTGACGCCATTGTTTAATCTGATATACAATGCCTGTAAAGATTATACCTATTATGTGGACATGGTAAGCCTGATTCATGATTCCTATCAGGATGCTTCGGAAGAAAAGATATCCGGTTATCTTACCCAGCTGATTTTAAAAGGATTATTAATCTCAGACTTAAGGCCGCCAATGTCCAATACCTCTGATACCCTGAACTATTTAATAAGTAAACTTGACTTTTACGGTATTACGGGTGAGACAACCCGCCTCCTCGTCAGGACTAATGATTTGATCTGTCAGTACAGGCTGGCTCCGGTGGGTACTGGATTGGACCTGTATCAGGAAACACTGCAGGTAATGAAAGAGATTCAACCCGAGTCGGTTTGCCTTCAGGTGGATCTTCATTCCGCTTCCAATGCATTTGCACTGGATACCCAGTCTGCAAGGCAGATTGAAAAAACAGTGGGATTTCTTGTAGATCTGTGCAAAAGTGAGTCATCTCATGCCAGACATATGGAGGCATACAAGTCGAGATTCCTGGAGAAATACGGATATGAGCGGGAAGTCCCCATATTGGAGTTGTTAGACCCAATCATAGGAATTGGAGCTCCCGTAAGTTATCAACAGCCTCCAAGCGGATATGATTCTATAAATGAGCAGCAGGATACCACAACGGACAAGCTTCCTTCTTATTTTCTTCAAAAATATTGTAACGCACTGATCAGACATTGTAATATAGAAATAACGGAGGAGGAGATAAAACCGTATCTTCCTACTCAAGTCAGTAAAGATACAGATCCTTCATCACTTGAAATTTACTTAATGCCAAGGCTGGTGAATGATTCTTTGTACTGGAATATCAGCCCTGTTGTAGGAGCAGATAAGGCAGGTAAAACCTTTGGCCGTTTTTCCAATGCAGATCCTCAGTTTGGTGAATTACTAAAACGCATTGCCCAATATAAGCATCTGCAGCAGACAGATTCCTATGAGACCTGTTCCTTTAACTATCTTCCGGGCAATATGCGGTCCGGGAATGTAGTCCGGGAGATCAATAGCGCCGATAAGGAAATAACACTTAGCACAACTCCATCAAGACTGGGGCATCAGCTGGTATTATCAGATGTAGTGGTGGGGATTGATCATCAGGACAGATTTTACATGGTGGATCTGATAAATAATAAAATTATAAATGCCTGTACCAATAATATGTTTAATCCTTATCTGCAGCCCAACGCGGTCAGACTGATGCAGGAGATTACCGATGACCATACGGTATCATGGGGGCAGTTTCCCTGGGTGAAAGCCTATCGAGACTTTGATTACGTTCCGAGAATAACGTACCGGAATTTTATATTGTCAGGAGCCAGATGGAAGGTGACAGCTGAACAGTTGGGAATCAAACCGGATTCAGTGTTTGAGGATTTTATAAGTGTTTTCAATCAGTTCAGCCAGGAGTACAATCTGCCGGATTATTTATACATTTCATATGAAGACAACAGACTTAAGATCAATACCAGGGATTCTTACAGCCTTGAAATCCTTTTTGCTGAAATAAAAAACAGTAAAGCGGGATTCTTAATGCTGGAGGAAGTGGAAGCCGGTGAAAATATAATTGTGGATGAAGGCGGCAGATCTCATTGTTGTGAAATTGTGGTTCCTCTGATAAACAACGATTATCAGACCCCGGAAATAGAACGTATTGTTCCATATGCTGACATCGCCAGGGATGACCGGACCAAACTGCCGTTTCAGGGGTGGCTGTACTTTAACTTATATACAACCCAATCCAGGGAAGAGGAGATGATTGCGTTTGAAATACCGGGATTTTTTGAGAGTGCGGCTTACGGGGAAGATGTAAATTACTTTTTCATACGCTATAATGATCCTGTACCCCATATTCGTCTACGAATTTCAGGGGCTGAGAATATATTGCAGCAGCTTTCCATAAAGCTATTTGCCTGGATGGGAGAAATACTTAACAATCAGTTAATATCAGGGTTTTCCATCGTGCCCTATGACAGAGAGATTGAAAGATATGGAGGCAAATCGTTAATCTCAACGGCAGAAGATTTTTTTGCTGCTGACAGTCAGGCCATATCTGCATTTCTCCGTATGAGCCGGATGTCGGAAACGGAGTATTCCTTGGAGGAACTGTGTATCATATCTCTGCTATATATCCTAAATGAGTGGTTTGATAATTGGGAAGAAATGCTTGGATTTTTGACCTTGGGATATGAGTCCAGGGAATTTAACGTAGCATTTAAAAAGAATAAGGCAAAACTGCTGGAGGTTTGTGACATTGAACTTGACTGGACCAGTCTGAAAAGCGATGAGAATGCAGCTGTTTTTGAAACGCTTAAACAGTACTGTGGGCCGATCCAAACCATAAAGTTACGGTTCGCTGAATCGGCTGGCACTACAAATACACTTAACGGGATATTAAGCAGTATCTTACATATGCACTGCAACAGAATGTTGGGTACAGAGCGTTTATTGGAGCAAAAGGTTATGGCTTTTTGCGAGAAAATCATATATGCAAAGAAATACTTCTTAAAGCAAAAAAGGATTGGTGCTTAATATGAATAAAGATGGTGATAAGCTGACTTTTGGGGCAATTTTAATTACCATAAAAAGAATCCCTGAAACAATGAAGCTATTGTGGTCCATAGATCGAAAAAACACCATAAGGACCGTATTATTGAATATTGTCACTGGATTTTTCCCGATTATAGCAATTCTTTTATCCCAGACTCTCATCAATGGTCTAGTCAGTTCTGAGATGCATTTGAATGTCATTTTAATTGTATTTTTGGCTTATATGGCGGCAACGCTGTTTTCTGAGCTGTTTTCCCAAATATCGGGATATTATCAAAATCTGTTTCAGTTTGATATCCAGTATAAATTAAAATATAAACTAATGGAAAAATGTACACAGATGAGTCTGGAAGATTTTGAGAATCCCGAAACATATGATGCGGTGGAAAAATTAATGGGAGAAGTTACCTATAAGCCGTTCCAGATGTTTACCGCAGTTTTAGGAATGATCAGTTCCATAATTACCATGGTTTCGTCCATTATATTAATATTCTCCTGGCACCCAATGTTTGCATTCCTGCTTTTATTAACCCCCATGGCTTCCAT
This sequence comes from Lacrimispora sp., assembly GCA_029256305.1. Taxonomy (GTDB): domain Bacteria; phylum Bacillota; class Clostridia; order Lachnospirales; family Lachnospiraceae; genus Lacrimispora. The sequence goes on from JAQSYE010000016.1 coordinate 8,926, forward strand.
TCTGTTCTTTTTACGAATCGGCCAATTAGAATTTGAGATGATGTGGAACAGGGCAAAAGATGAAAGAAAGGCTTGGTATATCAGCTACCTGGCTACCCATGATTTTTCATTTAAGGAAATGAATATGTTTGACACAAAAAAATACTATATTGATAAGTATTGGAGTATCAGTCTTAAATTCATGGATCAGAACAAGCAGATTCTTAAGAAAAAAACAATCTTTAATGTAATGTACGAAATACTGCTGCAGATTCTCAGTGTCTTTATCATTGGTGCATCGGTCATGGAAGCGTTTTACAAAAAAATTCAGGTCGGAAATGTAATGAGTTATATCAGGGGAGTTTCTTTGATTCAAAATAATTCCCAGGCTATTATGGGAAATATCTACATCGCTTACAACTGCTCTCTCTATATGGAACAGTTAAACGCCTTCCTACAGGAAAAGGCACCTGCGGCAGGCAGCGTCGGGAAGACAGATTTTGATGAAAAGATCAATGAGATCTGTCTTAAGAATCTTACCTTTCAGTATCGAAGCAGCAACCTGACAAATACACTGAATGGAATAAATTTAAAAGTGAAAAAAGGAGAGCATATAGCAATTGTTGGAAAAAATGGTTCTGGCAAAAGCACATTGGCCAAAATACTGGCAGGGCTCTATCCTGTTACCTGCGGTCAGGTGTTAATTAATGGAGTGGATATTACAAATCTGGACATAAGCCAGTACCAAAAGCAAATATCAATTCTTTTTCAGGACTTTGTCAAATATGAGATGACGGTAAAAGAAAATATCGGACTCAGCAACATCGATGATATGGATAACTATAACAAAATGAATGACATTGCTAAGAAGATCGGACTGAATTTTTTGGAAGACAACGGAAATCTTGATGCTTCCATGCAATTAGGAAGCTGGTTTGAGGAGGGCCGTCAATTATCCCAGGGTCAATGGCAGAAGGTTGCTCTTTGCAGAACCTTTTTCCGTGATGCATCGGTATATATCCTTGATGAACCCAATGCTGCGCTGGATCCTGTGTCCGAAAAGGTAATACTTGATTTATTCTTTAAGCTGACTAAAAACCAGATTGGTATTTTTATTTCTCATAAAATAAATGCTGCAAAATTGGCAGATAAGATTGTGGTTATGGATGAAGGCCGAATTGTCGATGCTGGAACCCATGCGCATCTGATGAATGGCTGCAGAGCATACCGGGATTTGTATTATGCTGAAAATTACTCCGAAGACAAAGAAGCTGCTACTTAAACAGGAGAACCCATGAATAATGAAACAATATCTATAATAAAGAATATAGCTCTAAATCTATCCGATCTGCATGAAGACAGCAGCGTTCCCCTGCCGGACTGGGATACGCTGACTCTGCATTCCGGATTGCCCGGACTTGCCCTGTTATATGGAGAATTGCAGAGAATATTTCCTGATGAAGGGTGGGATGAGATCGGAAATAAATATTTAACCCGGATTGTGAAAGGCATAGAGCAGCAGGGTGGAGTGCCCCTATCCATGTTCTCAGGAGCAGCGGGAATTGGATTGGCAGCTGTGTGTTTATCAGAAGATTTTAAATATTACCGAAACTTTATTGGGGGTATCAATCAAATCATAGCCAACCAGCTGCATATCTACACCGATCAGGATATCAGCAATGGAGTCAGGATGCAGGAATACGATGTGATCGAAGGATTATCGGGAATTCTTAATTATCTCCTTTTGTTTCAATCAGACCAATCCCTGCGGCCAGTTCTTGAATCTGGTCTTTGCTTCCTTGTTAATCTGGCGGTCAGTGATATTTCTGTCAGGGGTGTATGTGTTCCTGGCTGGTATGTTCCATCTGAATACCAGTTTTCAGAGTTGGAGAGCCAGTATTATAAGAATGGTAATTTTAACACTAGTATGTCACATGGTATTTCTGGACCGCTGGCATTGTTATCCCAGGCTTATATGCAGGGCGTAATTGTTCCGAATCATAAGAAAGCCATCTGCAGAATCATGGAGTTTCTAAAAGGGTGTCAGATAAGCGATGAGAAACGCGTTTTCTGGAAGGGGCAGATTAGCTTTGAAGAATATAAGATGAGATGCCTGAATGAAGACAATATAGTACGGCGGGATGCATGGTGTTATGGAAGTCCTGGCATCTGCTATGCCATGGCTTTGGGTGCAAAGGTTTTAGAAGATAATGAAATGCTTCATACCATTCAGGGCGTGTTTACGGATACAATGCACGACATGAAAGGTATTTTCTCCCCCACGTTCTGCCATGGCTATGCCGGACTTTATGCGCTGGTTCAGGCCATGCAGGAGCTGACCGGACAGGAGTATCAGGAAGAAAAGATAATATTAAAAAAGATTATATTGAGTTATTACAATAAAAATAAACGCTATGGTTTTGATAATATTGAAGTTGAGGGGACACAGCTGAAAGAAATACAATCAACAGGTCTTTTAACAGGAGCAGCCGGTACCTGCTTGGCTTTATTAAGCGGAGAGGGAGGGCTGGATGGGATGTTATGGAGAAAGGCATTTTTGCTGTAAAAAACAAAATAAAAGAAAGGGTTGAATCATCATAATGTTTTTTGACCATATAGGGGAGTTCATTCCGAACTCCCCTATATGGTTACTATATATTGGCAGAATACCTGCGGCTTTGACTATTCTGTTATTTTGCTAATCTTTTGATCAGCCTTTTGGTCTGATCAAGGGTCTGTCTCATCAAGGAGCCTGCGGAATAGACCCCAATCAATACAATGAAGATTTCCAGTCTTCCGAGCATCATTCCAAGCATCTCCACTACCAGCGTCGCATTGCCGGTAGCAGGGGAGGTAAGACCGATCGACAGTCCTACCGTGCCGAGGGCAGATGCAAATTCAAACATGGCCTCAGTCAGCGAACAATTGGCAGTTACTGTGATCAGCAATGTACCTATTATATAAAGAAATAGATAAGATGTTACAAATCCGGTTGTATCCGCAGCAAGTGTGGAATCAATCTCTGCTTTTCCCTGTGCCCTGAAGTAATAGATTGTTTCTACATTCCTTGGTGAGGAAAGGCGTTTGCGTATATTCTGCAGGGCAGTGCGGATCATTAAATAAACACGGGTCAGTTTGATACCGCCGGCCGTCGATCCGATTCCGCCGCCGATTAACATGGTTAAGATCAGCATACTGACTGCAAGTGGCGGCCAGGAGGTATAACTCATACTGGAATAGCCTGTTGTTGAAAGGGCCGATGTAACATCAAACAAAGCCCGGCGGAGTCCTTCAAAAACACCCATATTCATGCCGCGTATGAGGGAAAACGCCGTAACAGGAACAGTTATGAATAGGACTAAGAACATAAAGCGCACTTCGCTGACTTTAAATACCTGTTTCCACTTTCTCTTTGTCAGAAGCAGAAGTACGGCAAAGTTTGTGGTACCTATTAACATTTGGATAATTGTAATAATTTCAATGGGCAGGCTGTTATATTCCCCGATGCTGTTTAACTTGGTTGAGAAACCACCAGTAGACAAGGAGCACATTGTGTGATTAACTGCATCAAACAAGCTCATACCGGCAATTACATAAGCAGCTGTTCCTATTACTAAAAATCCGTTATACATCAGACAAATCGTCTGAGCTGTCTTTTTTAAGTTAGGAAGAAGCTTATCTGGATGTCCCTCTGCGTTGTACAGATTCATGGATTGCTTATCCTGCACAAGCATTACCATCATCATCACGAACCCAAGACCTCCGCAAAATTGCATAAAGCTCCGGTGAAACAGATAGATATGGGGAGTAATGGACACATCCATGACGGAGAGGCCGGTTGTGGTCCAGCCGCTGACTGCTTCAAAAAGCGCCTGAACAAATGTGAGCTGCCCGCCCAGTACGAATGGACTTGCACCGATCAGAACACCCCATCCCCAGGCAAACAGGACTGTAAGGCTGCTGCGCTGCATGGAAGAGCGCCATTCAAATGTGGATTCTTCCTTTTTTTTCATCAGACAGATGATACTTCCAAGTATAATGGAGCCAAGTGAAGGAAGTACAAATGGAGCCATATAAATGGAATCCTGTGGATAAAATGGAACAATTACCAGAGGGACAGCAACAAGGATACCGATCAGAAGCATGAGCTTACCAATATTACTGCGATTATAAAATTTACGGGTCATTTCATCACCTTCCTGTTAATTCCTGTATGGCAGCCATCTCCTGTTTATCCGATGAGATGAGGACAAGCATATCCCCGGTCAGAATCCGGGTGTCGCCTCTGGGCACCATGGTCGTATCTCCGCGGAGGATACAGCCGACAATCACTTCCTTTGGAAGATTTATTTCCCACAGCTTTTTTCCGACGACTGGTGAAGTGCCGGGAATAGGAACCTCGGCAATATTGACGCGACCTTCCCCAATGGGAATTAAGGTTGTTATTTTATCCACAAAAGCCTGTTGTTCAATGATGCCAGTAATTGCAGTAATGGCACAGACAACACTGTCGATTCCCATCTTGTAAAAAAAGTCGGTTTTTTTCGGATCAGTTAAAAGAGCGACTGTTTTTTCTACGTGAAACTTTTTCTTGCATAACTCACAGATAACCAGATTATCCTCGTCTTTTGAAGTCATTGCAATTGCGATATCTGCATCGCCCACATTGGCATCTTCTAAAACAAACGGCCGTGTTCCATCACCATGAATGACGGTAAGTTTGTCGATTTCAGACAACTTCACACAGTCTTCAAATGTATTATTAATTACGGTCACCTGATAACCTTTATTTATTAACGAAGCTGCAAGAGATTTTGCCTTGCTTCTTCCGCCAACCAGCAACACCTTTGTTCTCATGATTCTGCCTCCTGGAATGTATCTTTGTGAATATCTGGTTTGGATAATATTTTATCAATTTCTTTCACGGATAAGATAGCAGGACATATGGTATCTATGCCAAACTCATGATAAACATACTCCCTTTCCGGATCGTATAACCGTGCGATGACCCGTCCATTGTGAAACATTTCCCGTGCAATTTGTGCTACCAGTATGTTCGCGTTATCATTATTAGTTACAGCAATCACTGCAGTTGCATTGCTTATTTTCGCTTCCTGCAAGACATCTAAATCTGTTGCATCGCCATTTAAGGAAAGTCCGCCAAAGGCTGGAGACAGTTTTCGAAAGGCATCCTTGTTTTTGTCGATAATCAGCACATCTTCACCGCCATCAGAAAGTGTATTTGCCAGGTTGGCACCTAATCTGCCGCATCCGATTATAATTGTGTAGTTTTCATTTTGTTTTTTGTTTATTTGGATTTTCATATTCAATTCCTCCTAATGACATGATTATCGCCATCTGTTCTACAATCTTTTTCATCGTAAGCACACCTGCCATTTGAAAAAAATGTGCCGTAGCATTCCAGATTCTGCCGTGCAGGCAGATAGGTGGGATCAAGTGCCCAGGCCGCTCTAAAGTGCTTCATTGCGGAGGGGTGGTCCCCCGTTTTTTCAAGCAGTATCCCAATCAGATTATGGGGCTCCGGCGCATGAGGGTATTTTCCTATAGCCTGGCAGATCATGCTTTCACACGTTTGATAGTCCTGCATACCGATCAGATCCCGTATCGTCTCGCAGAGTGCAGTAAGAGTTTCTTCCCTTTCATTTAATTCGTTGTTTATCATTGATCTGAACCTCCCTTGCGGATTTCTTACAAATTTATTCTAACAAAAAAGGTGTGAGCATGGGGTGAGAGACCAGTAATTCCTGTGAGGATGCTGTGAGGATGAAAAAAGGACCACTTTGGGGGCACCAAAGTAGTCTTTTATGAAGGAAGAAGTAGTTTTTATACATCTGAAAGCCGGTATCCTACACCAATTTCTGTCAGGATATAGCGTGGTTTAGCTGGATTGTTTTCGATTTTTCGTCTGAGTCCTGCCATCAGTTTTCTAAGAGCCTGGGTGTCAGATCCATACCCTGGCCCGTAGATTTCTTTGATAATATATTTGGTAGTCAGCACCTTTCCTATATTTCTGAAAAACAAAGAAAGCAGGCTGTATTCCAGCGGAGTGGTGTGCAGCTCGTTGTCCTCAAGATATACCAGACGTTTATCAAAATCAATTCTTAGTCCGCCTACGGTTAAGTTGGTCAGGGATCGGACCCCGCCCGCTTTCTGCAGATGGCGGAGCGCAACTCTGATTCGGGCCATGAGTTCCATGGATGAAAATGGCTTCGTAAGATAATCGTCAGCTCCGTTGTCCAGTGCAGACGCTTTCTCCTTATCCTGATCCCGGGCAGAAACTACGATAATAGGCATTTCCGACCACTCCCGGACCTTTTTAATCACTTCCATACCATCAAAATCAGGAAGGCCTAGGTCAAGAAGCATAAGATCAATTTGTTCCGTAACAAGTGTTGACAGCGCACCCTGTGCCGTTCCCGCAGTTGTATAAGAAAAACCTTCCTGTTTTAGTGAATAGCAGATAAAATTGCGAATCTGCGAATCATCTTCTACAACCAGGATCTGTTCATTCCGGTTCTGCATGATTGTGTCCCTCCTTTGGCAAGGTAAATATAAATTCAGCCCCTATTTGTCCAGCACGGTTATGACCCTCTATGGTGCCTTCATGGGCCTTGATAATGGCCTCACATATGGGCAGTCCAAGACCAACACTTCTCTGTGAATCCGCTTTCGTGGAATGGGTGGTATAAAACATCTGAAAGATATTCGGCAAGTCTGATGCTGCGATGCCACACCCGGAATCGGCAACTGAGAATACGGCAAAATTGTTTTCCTGACTGACCGTAACTTTAATCTCGCCAGTGGGAGGAGTATGCTTAATGGCATTATCGAGTAAATTAATCAGTACCTGTTGGATCAATTTAGCATCCATGGGAACAAGCAGAACCTCTTCGGGAACATCTACCGTAATTTCATATTCCGGATGGCGTTTTAAGATATGGCCGACAGCCCCGCCAACGACTTCTTCTGCCGCTTCAAGCTGCTTTGTAATCGTGAGCCGTCCCTCCTGCAGCCGGGTCAGACTTAAAATATTTTCAACCAGAGAATGCAGCCAGTCCGCATCTTTATGAATGCCTTCTGCAAGGTCATATCTTGGATCCAGTGGTTCAGTCATGTCCATAAGCATTTCTGATGTGCCCATAATACCTGATAGAGGCGTGCGCAGATCGTGAGAAATGGCCCGCAGAAGATTGCTGCGGTATCGCTCCTGGATCGTTTCCTCTCTTGATTCCTGCTGCTGTCTGGCGCTTCGAAAACGATCCATGGCAAGTGCTGTACTTTCAATCATAGACCGAAGCAGACGTTTTTGGGGTTCTCCCATGGAAACTGCATTTTCTTTCGGTATTCTCAGTAGGCCAAGTATAGATTCTCTGCCGTAAATTGGCCAGTCGTAAAATTCGCTGTCTATTACATAACCGCTTCTGAGACCCTCTATACGGTGCTTCAGTTCAGCCGTATCATCGACTTTTCGCCGTACCTGCTTATTGTTGCTTAACTGCTGAATAAAGCTCGGCTCTGGCTGTCCGCTTTCGTCAAAGCACAAACAGGCAGCACGGCAATTCATAATACCGCTGATTGTTTCAGTGGTGATACTTGCAATATGGGATATATCAGCGGCATCAGTCAACCGGTTGGTAAGCTGAAAGAGAGCACTGGTTTCCGCTTCTTTTTCCTGTGATTCCAAAGCGTTTTGTTTTACTTTTGAAGTAAGAGCGCTAGTGATGATTGCTGTGATGGTCATAATGCCAAACGTAATTAAATAAGTAGGATCGCTGACAGAAAGAGTATAGTAGGGATCTGTAAAAAAATAATTAAAAGCGCAGGTGGCAACAACGGAAGCCACAATTCCGTATGCATTACCCCGTGTAAAACGGGCAGTTATCAAAATAGAGAGGAGATAAACAATGACGATGTTTGTTTCGGGAAAACCAATCATTAAAAAAATCCAGCCGATACCAGTGGCAGCAGCTATGATTACCGTTGTTATGAATATATATCTTATTATATCTTTAAAATCTTTATTTTTAAGGAATTTCACGATTCCTGCCTCCGATTTAAAGATTTTTGTATCAGTTTCCATGGGTGCTGCCGATTAGTCCCGCAACAGTTCTGCCTGTTTCATCATGAAGAGATATACCCAGATCCATGGGGTTTTTATCTTCGATTCTTTCTAAATTGTATTCCAGCAGTCCCTTAAAAATAATTTCCGAATCCTTTTCATTAATATTGTCTGTTATCTCAAAATCCATTTATTTCATTCTCCTAATTTGATAAGTTTTATATTTCACATAACTAATAACCTGTTTCAGTTTTTTCATATATCTGAGCATATCATATTTAGAAGTTGAATTCCACTATTTTTATCCGATCATTTACTCCATCAATTGCAGCATTACTTTAAAGTTGGTGCCATACCCTTACCGGAAGTATTCTTAAACCGTTCACGAAGCCAGTTAATGTGTACATCCACGGTACGCTCCTCTGTTTCCGTATCAATTCCCCATATTTCATCCATCAGCTACAGCCGCTAAGCTGGATCCGATTGAGGCACTGAGATATGAATAGGCAAAAGTAGCATGCACAAAAAAGCCACGCTGGTTCTCGCGTCAACGACTTAATGCAATGATAATTAATAAAGAAATAAACTTGACAAGAGGTTAATTTAAATGTAAACTGATTACTATTATTTGTACTGGGAATGAGGCTCTCCCTGGATCTTGATATCCGAACCGCACACTGCTGATGGCTTCTGTATATTTTAAGTTGAATATACGGAAGCCATCAGTTATTTTTTTAAGGAGTAAAATTGTAATGTTTGAAGAAAAGTTTAAGAGGTTAAGGCAACTTTTTATTTTAGGGATTAGTGCAGTAGTAATCGGCGTAGTAGTAGGAGCACTTGATGCAGGTTTTGGCAGAATATTATTATTTTTAACCGGAGTCCGGGAACACTTTTTTTTCCCGCTCATATTATTTTTACCGGCAGCAGGAGTGATAATTGCGAAAGCATATTCCATGTTTGGAGGAAAATGTGTAAAAGGGATGGGCCTCATATTTTCAGTCGGCCATGGGGAAGAAGATGTGATTCCTCTGCGATTAATCCCTTTAACCGTAATCGGAACATGGCTGACCCATCTCTTTGGCGGCAGTGCCGGACGTGAAGGCGTTGCGGTACAGATTGGCGCAACATTTTCCCATTGGGTAGGGCGAAAGATGAATATGGTTTCTGATTCGAAGATATTTCTGGTAACAGGTATGGCAGCTGGTTTTTCCGGTCTATTTCAAACACCCATAGCTGCATGCTTTTTTGCACTTGAAGTTTTGATTGCGGGTTCTTTACAGTATACGGCTTTGTTTCCGGCGATTATTGCGGCCTTCGTAGCCAATACGGTTTCCAGAGGTTTGGGGCTGGAAAAATTTCATTATGACCTTCAGACACAAATACAGGTGAATCCACTATTTATCGTAAAGATGATTCTGTTAGGGATCATTTTTGGCCTAGTGGGAGCAATGTTTGCCCATGGTTTAAAACTGGTAAAGGATAGATTGAATATAATATTTGGAAGTCCGGTCAGAAAAATAGCCATAGTAGGAACAATTCTGGCAGTTTTATTTATTTTGTCAGGAATGGGTCGGTATTCCGGATTGGGAACAAATTTGATTTCTGCAAGCTTTCATGGCGATAAGATTTATCAGTGGGATTGGATTTTAAAATTTGTTTTAACGATTATTACATTGGCGGCAGGTTATCAGGGAGGAGAAGTTACCCCTCTTTTTGCGATCGGATCAAGTCTGGGTGCTGCTTTAGCCATACTGATTGGTTTGCCCATTGAATTTGCTGCTGCATTGGGGTATACGGCAGTTTTCGGCAGTGCTACCAATACTCTTTTAGCTCCCGTTTTTATAGGTGCTGAAGTTTTTGGATATTCTTATGTGCCGTATTTCTTCATGGTATGCTGCGTGGCTTATGTATTTAATGATAACAAGTCGATCTATGCAGCACAGAAAAATTTGCAGGATATGATATAATCCGATGGGATTATTTATATATAGAAAAAACAGGCTGACTTCTTCCACGGAGTCAGCCTGTTTCAGTATTGAAATCTTGACGATTTCTTGACATTTGGCATACCGAATTGACACCTTCTTGACACCTTTTCTGATATCATTATGTTTGCAATAAACAATATGAACGGATTGCGGATTAGACATTACGTGAGCTAAAAATTTAATAACAGAAAAGGAGTTGAGAAAATTGGGAATCGTACTGGTATTATCGGGCTGTATCGGCCTGGCTTTGCTGATCTACTTATTCTATATTTTATTTCGAGGTGAGAATTTATGAAAATGATAATCCTTCAGGACATTTTATACATTGTCCTTCTTATCGGATTGTCCATTCCCCTGGGCATCTATATATATAAGGTAATGACCGGTCAGAACGTGTTTCTGACCCGCATGCTTGTGCCTGTGGAGAATGGAATCTATAAACTCATGGGAGTGAAAAGCGATGAAGAAATGGGGGCGAAGAGATATGCTCTTTCAGCTCTTATATTCAGTGGAATCGGTTTCATCTTCCTCTGGTTTGTGCAAATGCTGCAGGGCCTTCTGCCATTTAATGCTGCAGGAATAAAAGGCACAAGCTGGCATCTGGCCTTTAACACGGCCGCAAGCTTTGTATCCAATACCAACTGGCAGGCGTATTCCGGTGAAACAGGTCTGACTTATTTAACCCAGTTTTTAGGGCTCACCGTTCAGAATTTTGTTTCAGCAGCAACGGGAATAGCGGTCTTATTTGCGCTGACCAGGGGTTTTGTTGTGAGAGAGAAAAAGACAATCGGCAGTTTTTGGGTGGATCTGACCAGAACTACGCTCTATGTACTGCTTCCATTATCCATTATTCTTGCCATAGTGCTGGTTTCGCAGGGAGTCGTGCAGACCTTTGGACCATATAAAGATGCTGCCATGCTTGAAAACGGAGCTGCCCAGACCATTCCCCTGGGACCTGCGGCAAGCCAGATCGCCATTAAACAGCTTGGAACAAATGGCGGTGGATTCTTTGGCGCCAATTCAGCCTTTCCGCTTGAAAACCCGACTGCGTTTTCAAATCTTCTTCAGGTGCTGTCCATTCTTCTGATTCCGGCATCGCTGTGCGTGACCTTTGGAAAAGCGGTAAAGGACAGTAGCCAGGGAAGAGTCATCTATATCGCAATGATGCTTTTGTTTGCAGTTTCCCTTATTGCGGTAACAGCCAGTGAGCAATTTACCGCTCCAGATTTTACAGGAGCAGCAGCTTCTGCGAGCATGGAAGGGAAAGAAGTAATTCATGGTACGGGAGCCTCCTCCTTATGGGCGGTGGCAACCACAGCAGCTTCAAACGGTTCGGTAAACGCCATGCATGACAGCTTCACTCCGCTTGGCGGCATGGTTTTAATGTTCCTGATGCAGCTGGGAGAAATTGTTTTTGGCGGTGTGGGCAGCGGTCTTTATGGAATGCTGGCATTTGTCCTTCTTACTGTGTTTATTGCAGGACTGATGGTAGGCAGGACACCGGAATACCTGGGAAAAAAGGTGGAGCCTTATGATATGAAGATGGTTTGTCTGCTTGTTCTCGTTCCGCCGTTAGTAACGCTGATTGGTACCGCTGCTGCTGTTTCTATGCCTGCGGCTTCGTCATGGCTGACCAACTCAGGTGCTCATGGTTTCTCTGAGATTTTATACGCGTTCTCATCAATGGGAAATAACAATGGCAGTGCTTTTGCCGGTTTTAACGCAAACACCGTTTTCACCAATGTAACCGGTGGTATCATTATGCTGCTGGCCCGCTTTATACCGATGACTGCCGCAATTTACCTTGCCGGAAATATGGCCGGTAAAAAAACAGTTGCTGGAGGCGAGGGAACATTATCAACCAGCGACACTATGTTTGCAGGACTTTTAATCGGGGTAATCTTTATCATCGGAGCACTGAGCTTTTTACCGGCTTTAGCCCTTGGTCCGATTGCCGATTATTTTACGATGTGATAGAATGAGGTGATCAAAATGGAAAAGAAAAGTGTAAATAAAAATATTTTTGCGGATGCGCTGAAACAATCCTTTGTAAAGCTGGCTCCCGGAATACAAGTGAAAAATCCCGTTATGCTGGTGGTCTATATCGGTGCTATTCTGACAACCGCTCTTTATTTCCTGTCATTTATGGGAGTCAAAGATGAGAACGGAGGTTATATACTGGCCATATCACTCATTTTGTGGTTTACCGTTCTGTTTGCCAACTTTGCAGAAGCCATTGCCGAAGGGCGCGGGCGGGCGCAGGCCGATACTCTGCGTAAGGCGCGTAAGGATGTCAGGGCGAGAAAGCTTAAGTCGGCAGGGAATGCAGACGAATATACAGAAGTATTATCTGCCGAACTGAAAAAAGGAGATATCGTATTTGTAAAAGCCGGGGAGCAGATTCCCATGGATGGAGATGTCATCGACGGTGCAGCATCTGTGGACGAAAGTGCAATTACCGGTGAATCGGCTCCCGTTATCCGTGAATCAGGCGGCGATAGAAGCGCGGTTACAGGAGGAACCACACTGGTATCTGACTGGCTTGTAATTGAGGTGACAGCGGAAGCAGGAGAGAGTTTTCTTGATAAGATGATTGCCATGGTAGAAGGCGCTTCCAGAAAAAAGACACCCAACGAGATCGCTCTGCAGATATTGCTGGTGACCTTAACCATTATATTTCTGGTGGTTACAGCGGCTCTGCTGCCTTTTTCAGGATTTGCGAGCCGTCAGGCCGGTATGGGTTCAGCCATTTCCATTACAAATGTGATCGCCCTTCTGGTCTGCCTTGCGCCCACTACCATCGGCGCGCTTTTATCCTCCATCGGTATAGCCGGTATGAGCCGTTTAAATCAGGCGAATGTGCTGGCAATGAGCGGGCGGGCGATTGAAGCTGCCGGTGATGTGGATGTGCTTTTGCTGGATAAGACCGGAACGATCACTTTGGGAAACCGTCAGGCAAGTGAATTTCTGCCTGTCAGTGGTGTGACGGAGCAGGATCTGGCAGATGCTGCCCAGCTTTCATCTCTTGCCGATGAAACGGCGGAAGGAAGAAGCATTGTGGTTCTGGCTAAGGAGAAGTTTGGAATACGGGGGAGAGAACTTTCCAGGCTGAATGCAGAGTTTGTGGAATTTACAGCTAAAACCCGGATGAGTGGCATTGATTATCAGGGAACACAAATCCGGAAAGGCGCGGCGGAATCTGTGAAAGCGTTCGTAACGGATAAGGGCGGCATCTATCCGGACGAATGTGAGCAGATTGTGAAACGTGTTGCAGGTGCAGGCGGAACTCCCCTTGTTGTTGCAAAAAACAGTCAGGTAATGGGGGTTATCTATCTGAAAGATATTGTCAAGAATGGTGTGAAGGAGCGTTTTGAAGATTTACGTAAAATGGGCATCAGGACAATTATGATTACCGGCGATAATCCTATGACTGCTGCGGCAATCGCTGCGGAAGCAGGTGTAGACGATTTTCTGGCAGAGGCTACACCGGAAGCCAAGCTGGCGCTCATCCGTGACTATCAGTTAAAAGGGCATCTGGTAGCCATGACCGGTGACGGCACCAACGATGCTCCGGCACTGGCCCAGGCAGACGTGGCCGTGGCAATGAATTCCGGTACGCAGGCGGCAAAGGAAGCGGGCAACATGGTCGATTTGGACTCCAGTCCTACCAAACTCATTGATATCGTGCGGATTGGGAAACAGCTGCTGATGACAAGGGGCTCCCTGACAACGTTCAGTGTAGCAAATGATGTTGCCAAATATTTCGCCATAATTCCTGTATTGTTTTTTGGGATATATCCGCAGCTGGCTGCCTTAAACTTTATGGGACTGACCAGTTCAAAGACTGCTATTCTTTCGGCAATTATTTATAACGCATTGATTATTATTGCGCTCATCCCTCTTGCACTTAAGGGTGTGAAATACCGTGAACTGCCTGCAGGGAAGCTGCTTAAAAGAAATATGCTGGTTTACGGTCTGGGCGGAATTGCAGCGCCGTTTATTGCAATTAAACTGATTGATATGCTGCTGACTGCCGGCAAAATTGTGTGAGGTGAAATGATGATGGGAAAAACGAATATACTAAAACCCGCTCTTATCTGTTTTTGTGTAATGACAGTATTGTGCGGAATACTTTATACAGCGGCTGTTACAGGTATTGCACAGATCATATTTCCGAAACAGGCAAACGGAAGCATGATTACGTTCACATTAAAGGACGGCTCGCAAAAGGAGTACGGCTCTGAGCTTATAGCCCAGGAATTTACAAAACCAGAATATTTAATAGGAAGGCCCATGGGTATGTCTAACTTATCGCCTGTGGGGAGTGAGCAGAAAGAGTTGGTGCAGGAACGGATTGACTGGTGGCATTCCATTGATCCTGAAAACACGGCGGAAATTCCCATGGATCTGGTTACAGCTTCGGGAAGCGGTGTTGATCCTGATATTTCGCCGGAAGCCGCACAGTATCAGGCGGCACGTATCGCCAAAGAACGAAATATGAGTGAAGAAGACATAAAAAAAATTATTAAAAAATACACTACTGGGCCGTTCCTTGGTATCTGGGGTGAGCCGGCTGTTAATGTCCTGAAAGTAAATTTAGCGCTGGATGGACTGCTGTAGCCAATTCAGCTTGTTTATTATAAAGAACAATCGTGATATAATAGGAGGGAGGTGAGATATAATGGAAGCATTGGAAACGCGACCGGATCCCGATGCTATTTTAGATGAGATCAGGGAGCAACAGGAAAAGGATTCGGGTAAATTAAAGATTTTCTTTGGATATGCGGCAGGAGTCGGCAAGACCTATGCCATGCTTGACGATGCGCAGGAACAGTACCGGTGCGGTAAAAACGTACTGGTGGGTTATGTTGAGCCACACACGCGTCCGGATACCATGCAGTTTTTACAGGGGCTTCCGGCATTGCCGCCCAGAAAGATCTTATACCGCAATATTGAACTTCAGGAATTTGATCTGGATGAAGCATTGAGACGCAGACCGGAGCTGATTCTGGTGGATGAGCTTGCTCATACAAATGCGGAAGGTGTCAGAAACAGGAAACGTTTTCAGGATATAGAGGAACTTTTAAATGCAGGTATTGATGTTTATACCACTGTTAATGTTCAGCACATGGAAAGTCTGAATGATGTGATTGAGGACATAACTAAAGTAAGAGTGAAAGAGACGGTTCCTGACTATATCTTTGAACGTGCCGATATGATAAAACTTGTTGATATAGAACCGCAGGAACTGCTCCGGCGCTTTGAGGAAGGAAAGATCTACAGACTTAATCAGGTCCAGACTGCCATGCGCAATTTCTTTTCCCTTGACAACTTAAAGCTGCTGCGGGAAATTGCAATGCGGAAAGCAGCAGACAGAATCAGCAATGAAAATCAGAGTGAACGGCGATTATCTCAAAAACTGGCTAATACCAAGATGCTGGTCTGTATCGGACCTTCTCCCTCCTCAGCAAGATGTATCAGGTGGACGGCGCGGGCCGCTGACGCCTTTCATGCACATTGGGTGGCTCTCTATGTTGAGAGTATTGAGAGCAATTATCAATCAGAGGAGCAGCAAAAAACAATCCGTGCAAACATGGATCTGGCTGAAAAACTTGGTGCCGAAATTGTTACTCTTTCCGGTCATGATATTGCGGAAACGGTCTGTGAGTATGCAAAGCTGTCGGGAATCACCAACATAGTCGTAGGAAAAAGCCGAAATAAAAAATCGCTTAAGAATCTGTTTGAAATGGACTTTGAGGATAAACTGATTTCATACCTGCCAAATATCGAGGTATACATCATACCTGGCAGTACAATCCGGCGGAATTATAAAAAGCCCCGCAAAACAATCCCGATTAAAACGTTTAACTTTTCCTGGCTGGATTTCGCTAAGACCCTGGGTCTTTTAACGGCTGCGACTGTGCTGAGTTTTGGACTGCGCAGGCTGGGTATCGGTGAACAGAATGTAATTATGGCCTATATTCTCTCAGTGCTGATCATTTCAAGGGTTACCGCAGGGCATGTATTCGGAGTGGTTGCGTCGGTTGTCAGTGTGTTGACCTTCAATTTCTTTTTCACGGAGCCCTATTTTACTTTCAACACAATACAAGCGGGATATCCCATTACATTTCTCATCATGCTGCTGGCAGCTCTGATCACAAGCACAATGACGGTAAGGATCAAGACTCAGGCAAGTCTTGCGGTGCAAAGGGAACGGCGTACCGAGGTTCTTTACGAAATCAATAAAAAGCTGCTTATAACCAGAGGCCTTGAAAATATAGTTGCTCTGACTAATGAATACATTGTTAATTTGTTTGACCGCTCAGTTATTTTTTTTGCTGCTGACCCTGAACAGGGAGAGGATGGAAGTGTCATGCAGTCACCGGATGATGTAAATGGCTCTTTGCTCAACTCAGCAGATGAGAAGGCTGTGGCTCATTGGGTTTTTCTCAATCAGAAACGGGCGGGAGCGGGTACGGATACGCTCATGGGAGCCGCTGCATTTTACATGCCGGTCATATCCCAGGGAAAGGTGCTTGCCGTTTTAGGTGTTTCCTGTTTAAAAGGTACGTTGGATCACAGCACCCGGTTATTTTTACGCATGATAGCCTCTCAGGTTGCCATGTCCCTGGAGCGCCAGCACCTGTCTGATGAGCAGCGGGGGATTATTGTCGAGGCAGAGAAGGAAAAAATGCGGAGCAACCTCCTACGGGCAATTGCTCATGATCTCCGTACACCCCTTGCCGGAATCCTTGGTGCCAG
Organism: Lacrimispora sp.; assembly: GCA_029256305.1. GTDB lineage: Bacteria > Bacillota > Clostridia > Lachnospirales > Lachnospiraceae > Lacrimispora. The sequence goes on from JAQSYE010000016.1 coordinate 25,735, forward strand.
CTCTGTCATACGTGAAAACAGGAATACTCTTGATGAGAGTACAAGTGAGAAGCTGAATGCAGATATTCAGGAAGAGGCCCAGTGGCTGCTGCGAATGGTGGAAAATCTCCTGTCCGTAACCCGTATTAATGAGAGTGCCTCCAAAGTAACAAAAAGTCCGGAAGCCGCTGAGGAAGTTATCGCTGAAGCGGTTGGCCGAATTAAAAAGAGATTCCCCCAGCGTAAAATCGTTGTCAGTGTGCCGGATGAGCTGCTGGAGGTTCCTATGGATGGAACCCTGATTGCGCAGGTACTTATTAATTTACTGGAGAATGCCATAAAACATTCCAAAGATGAATCTCCTGTAGAGATCGTTTTAAAAAAGAAAGGAGAGAGTGCTTTATTTGAAGTGCTTGACCATGGAAAAGGAATAGCAGAAGACGACTTTCCTTATCTTTTTACAAGTTACGTGCCAAATGGAAACAAAAGCTCTGACTCATCCAGAGGAATGGGAATCGGTCTTTCTATCTGCATGACAATTATAAAAGCACATAACGGTACAATGGAGGCGAATAACCGGTTAGAGGGAGGGGCAGTCTTCCAATTCTCTTTACCGCTGGAAGGAAGTGAGTAATAATGGATATAAAACCAATGGTCCTGGTTATTGAGGATGAAGATGCCATCTGTAACTTTATTACCGCAATTTTAAACTCCAACGGATACCGGGTTGTTAAATCAAACACTGGTAAGGACGGGCTCTCCGTGGCGGTGTCTTATAATCCTGATGTGATTCTGCTTGATTTGGGACTGCCGGATATCGACGGTGTGGAGGTATTAAAAAGTATACGGGAGTGGTCGAAGATTCCGGTCGTGGTAGTTTCTGCGCGGGGGCATGAGAGGGAGAAAGTTGAAGTCCTGGACTTAGGTGCGGACGATTATATCGTTAAGCCATTCGGGACATCGGAACTGCTTGCCCGTATACGGACAGCACTGCGGCACAGCCCGCAAAGCATGGGAGGGGAATCAAATGGAGTGGAGAAGGTCACCATCGGTGAGCTTGTTATTGATTTCGGAAAACGAGTGGTACTTCTTGATGGAAATATGGTTCATCTGACCCCGGTAGAGTATAAAATCTTAGCTCTACTGTCAAAAAACGCAGGGAAAGTACTTACCCACGATTATATCATCAAAGAGATATGGGGAGCATATGCCGATGACAGCCATACACTGCGTGTTAATATGGCGAATATCCGAAGAAAAATTGAATCGAATCCAGGAATCCCTAAATATATTTTAACGGAAATGGGAGTAGGATACCGAATGGCAGAGGAAATAAATTAAGAAATGATAGGAGAGAGGTAAAGATGAAAAGACTGATTTTGGTAACATCTCCTCCGGCAAGCGGAAAAACGTATATTTCCAAGCAGCTTGCCAGGAATCTTAAGCACGTTGTTTATCTTGATAAGGATACTCTGATTGTTTTATCTAAGCAGATATTTGTGGTTGCAGGTCAGGAATACAACAGAAGTTCTGATTTTTTCGAAACAAATATCCGGGATTATGAGTATTCAGCGATCATCGATCTTGCCATGGAGGCGTTAGAGTATGATGATATTGTGCTGATTAATGCTCCTTTTACGAGAGAAATCCGAAATACCGGGTACATGAATGATCTGCGGGAGAAGCTTGTCAAAAAAAATGCTAAGCTTACCGTAATATGGGTTCAGACGGATGTGGAGGTATGCAGGCAAAGGATGATTGAACGAGGCAGTGACCGCGACCAGTGGAAGCTGGATAATTGGGATGAATATATCGCAGGCGTTAATTTTGATATACCGGAAGAATTAGACGATCCCAACTGTGATGATGATCTG
>JAQSYE010000017.1 GCA_029256305.1 Lacrimispora sp.
TAAAGACGGAGGCGGAAACAGCATTCCGACAATATTTTAACGATCAGATGGGCAGAAAAAGCCCGTTACAGCTTCCCGGCATCATCCTTATTTCGATGAGAAAGAGCTGTAACGAGCTTCTTATAGCCTGCTGCCCTGTTAAAGGAATTACTTTATTGTGTCAAAATATTCTGCTCTTGCATCAAGAATCTTCTGCAGCCCTGCATTTACAAGGTTGTCATATTCTGTCTTCTGCAGACTGTCAAACTGATCTGGTGTACAGCTGATCAGCTTGTAAACATATTCAATCATCATGTTTTCTACATTCTGTCCATAGTCACTTTCTGCCTGTGAAATGTTGGAATATACAGGATAACGGAACTTTCCTTCGGAACGTACATCATAGAAGTTTGAGAACCAATTGGTATCTCCTACACCTGGATAATCCTTTGACCATTTTCCAACAATAGATTCTTTCTTTGTTGTCCAATCCATAGCAAGGTTTACGATATTTAAATCATCCAGTGTCTTAGGATAACCCTTTGCATAAAGCTCTTCATCGGAGAATTTAAGCGGTACGCCATTTTCATCTCTCTTATGCTCGGTTGTATAAACAATATTTTCTGCAACTTCCGGATCAGCCTGCCAGTTTAAGTATTTCATACAAGCATCAGCTTTCTTCTCGCTGGTCTTTGGAACCATAACAAACATACCATATCTCTGTTCAAATGTAGTACGATAAGATCCATCTGACAGTTCAAAACACTGTACTGGTGCAAACGTGCTGCTGCCTAAGGTCTGATTTAATACAGAGATATAATCAAAAGTACTCTCTGTATCTTCTAAATAGAATCCCACATTGCCTGCAGTTAACTGAGCCTTGTAGATATCTTCCTGAGTATCTGTAGCAAAGTCCTTAGAGATAAGTCCTTTGTTATAAAGTTCATTTAACTTTTTGATTCCATCAACAGCGCCTGGAGCAACTGCTGTATAAGCTTCACTATATACATATGCATCTTTGTCATTTGCAAAGTTTACATAAGATCCCACGAAATTGAGATAACCCTTTTCTGTATCGTTACGTCCGCTCATTGCCCACGGAATTACATTGTCTACTCCGCCTGGATTTTTCTCTTTTACTGCCTCTAAATAGGCTACCAGTTCTTCTTTGGTTTTTGGCATCTGCATCCCCAGTTTATCCAGCCAGTCCTTACGGATAAATGCAGTATGACGAGGAGATTCCACACCTCTCTGTTTCATAATAGCAAGCTGTTTTCCCTCAAGCTGACCCATATTCTGCGCATCAGAAACGTATTTCTTAATGTCAGCACCATAGTTTTCATAAGCCTGAGTTAAATCAGCCAGACCGCCGTTCTGTGCAAAGTTATAGAAGATACCCTGATTGTAGGTAAATACGATATCAGGTGCGCTGCCGCCAGACATCATAATATTTAACTTATCATCAGAAGAGGATCTTGGTACAGAAACGTACTCAACATTAATGTTGTACTTTTCTTTCATCTGCTGTTTGATCCATTCTGTCTGGGTGTTTTTCTCTACAGTTGTTCCTGGAGCTGCATCACCTCTGTCCCATACCATAACCTTAATGGTTACTTCTTCTCCCTTATCTGCTGCAGTTGTTGCCTCAGCCTTTGTTTCTGTACCGCCCGCTGCTGCGGTGGTTGCTGCTGTCGTTTCTTTACCTGCATTGGATCCGCAGCCGGTTACCAGAGCTGCTGCTGCAAATACTGCCATACAGCTTTTTAATAATCTTGCTTTTTTCATTAATAAAACCTCCCTTTCTTTTCTTCATTTAATTATTATAGAAAATAAATAATCAACCTTTTACTGCACCAAGCATAATGCCTTTTGTAAAGTATTTCTGAATAAATGGATAGGCAACCAGCATAGGTGTCATGGAAATTACAATACTTGCAGATTTAATATTATCGGCTACAAGCTGGGAAGATACTCCTTCCTCTTGTGATATTTTAATAGATTCTATCAGCTGTTTTAATATCATCTGAACAGTATACAACTTGGAGCTGTTTACATAGTATAAAACATCACTTAAACGGTTCCATCTTCCCACCGCATAGAACAAAGCAAGTGTTGCCAATGTGGGATATACCAACGGAAGTGCCACTTTGAATAAAGTCTGAATCTCGTTACAGCCGTCTATTTTAGCCGCTTCATATAATGAGGAATCAAGTCCCTTGAAAGCAGTACACATAATGATCATGTTATATGCACTCAGCGCTTCTGGTATAATGAGAGCCCAAACCGTATCAATCATTTTGAAATCTTTAACATTTAAATATTTCGGAATAATACCCGGATCCAGATACATGGTCAGTACGAACATTGTCATAATGATCGCTCCGCCCTTTAAATTCTTCTTTGAAAGAGGGTATGCTGCTGCAACGGTCATAACAATGCAGACTGCAGTTGAACCCAGCATCAGGAAAATGGAATAAACAAATGAGGAAAGGAAACTTCCGCTATAAAATGCACGGACATAAGCTTCTGTTGTAAACTGGATTGGATAAAGAAATACTTTTCCACCTAAAATCGCGTTCTTGGAACTTAATGACATGGAAACTACGCGAACAATAGGGATTAGTGCTACGATACTGATTATTATAAAAGCTGTGTTCCAGAACAACTGGAACCGTCTGTCTGATTTGCTTTTTAATTCTGCCATTACATAATTCCCTCCTCTCCCATTTTTTTAGATATTTGATTAACGGACAGGATCATTACGATACCGACTACTGACTGGAATAAACCAACTGCAGTGGCAAAATCAAACCGGCCTGCCTGAAGACCTACACTGTAAACATAGGTACTGATAACGTCGGAGGCACTTTTAACAAGTGTATTTCCCATCATATAAGGACGATCAAAATCGATAGAAACAATCTTTCCAAGCTGCATGATCAGCATGATGGAAATGGTAGGTCTGATCTGTGGGATCGTAACATGTGCAATACGCTGAAGTCTTGTAGCACCATCAATATAAGCCGCTTCTCCCAGAGAAGGATCCGTAGCTGACAATGCTGCCAGATAGATAATTAAAGAATAGCCTGCTGACTGCCAGACTCCGGCGAACCAGTATACAAATCTCCAGATAAACGTATTACTTAAAAAGTTAATTTCGTGTAAACCTATTTTTCGTATGATATCGTTAACAAGTCCGCTGGTTGAAAACAGCTGTGTAATAATACCGGCAATGATAACCCAGGAAAGGAAGTTTGGCAGATATAAAATAGTCTGAGTTGCTTTCCGGATCTTTAAATTCCTGATTTCAAACAGAAAAACTGCAATCAATATGGGAATTGGGAAACCGATAATCAAATCACCCACATTTAAAATCAATGTATTTTTCAGTGCATTCCAGAAATCTTTGGAACCAAAAGCTTCTTTAAAGTTGGCAAGCCCAACCCAAGGGCTATCCCACATTCCTGCAAACACGTTAAATTTCTTAAAGGCAATTACTCCTCCAATCATGGGCTTATAACGGAACATAAGCATATAAACGATTGGGATCAGAAGCATTAAATAAAGCTGCCATGTATTGCGCATATATACCTTAAAGGGAATTTTATGCGTTTGTACCTTTGTCGTCTTTTCTTTCATAATATCCATACCCTCCTTCTATTTATTTCCGTCTTTTTGAAGCTCTGCCTCCAAACTTTCAATCAGTGTCAGAAGCTCTTTTGGCTCATGGACGGTATAGTCCGGCGTTTCCCACTCATCAGCCGGATTCATATCATAGCGCGGAGACCAGTCTATGAGAATAGAGGTAATTCCAAAGCGGTTGGCTCCTGCAACATCCTTTCTCACATTGTTTCCAATCATAACCACCCGTTTTTTATCTTCTTCTGTCAGGTGATTTTTCTCCATGGCATCTATAAACATTCTCTCGGAAGGCTTCTGGATCCCAACGATCTCGGAAATTGTTCTGGTGTGGAAGCAATAACCAAGGCCATTCTCTTCATAAACATTGATGAAAGACTGTTCTTCTCCGTCAGCCACCATAGCAATGACATAACCGGCGTCGTAAAGAGCTTTTAAAGTCTCCCCTGCACCGGGAATTAATTCTGCGTGGACTACAATATCGTCATCATTGCGAATCTCAGTGCCTTCGTCAATAATTGTATCCCCACTGTCTGTAAAAATGATTAGCTTCTTTTGCATTTTGTTAACTCCATATCAAATTTTGGTGTGATTTTTCTTAAAGCTGATGAAATCATTATAATATTTTGGGTACATTGTTGCTATGCGTAATTTGTTTTTATTGAAACCATCTTACTCGCATTTCTTGCGTTTATAAAATTAAACGCAATGTTTTTATCTCAAATGGAGCAAAATTCAGGAGAATATCACTTTTATTCTCAAGAAGCTTCACCGGCAGCATGGCTGTGGAAGGCGCGTTTTCTTCCATAGTAGTTTCCCACAATTTGCTGATTTTAAAACCAGCTGATACCACACAGGAGGTATGTTTTCCGATTGCTTCATAAAGCCTTAATATCAGATGGTTTTCACCATCTTCCGCCATTTTGACTGTCTCTAAAATCACATTGTCTGGCAGAATCCGGAAATATTCTTTTTTTCCTGTTCCCTTTCCCCAGAATGCCAGCGGGCTGTTTAGCTGCATTCCTTCCCGAACCACACCGCTGTCCGCAAAATCACTGCTCTTTACATAAAAGGAGTAAGTAAATATCTGCATTCCTTTATCTGCATACATGTCCGGCCACACAGGAGCTTTTAATAAAGTCAGCTCCATTGCATTTCCATCCGTGCTGATTCCATATTTAGAATCATTGAGAACAGCTGCCGTTCTTCCTGGTTCCGTCATTGCAGTATACCGGTGATTACATACTTCAAAACGGTCCGCATCATGACGGCGGTTGTGATGAGTCGGCCGTTTTACATACCCAAACTGAATTTCTTCCAACGCTTCCTCTGCCCGGATTGAAACCGGAAACGAAGCCTTTAACAGTTTGTGAGTCTCCTGCCAGTTAATCTCTGTTTCAAAGTCGATCCGCCTACTATTAAAGGACAGAGAAATCCTCTGAGTCATAGCCGACTTATGAATCTGCCGTTTTACCAGGAGCACCACTTTTAAAGAGCCTGCTTCCTCAATGGTAAGAGTTGCCGTCTGATTCAGTTTCACAGGCACATTTTTATAGAAAGAGCTGATTTCCCATGCATCATAATCCACATTGATATCCTGATAAAGAAGAAACTGATTTGCAATTCCGTCAACAAATTCTGTTTTGGTGTCCTGCTCCTGTACGCTTCGTACCTGACCAAGGTCATCAATCGTTACCCGCAAAAGCTGGTTTTCCAAAATAAAGGAACCGTTTTCTTCATAGATTCTGCATGCATTTTCTATAATTGCAGAACAGTTTTCCTCAATCTGGGCATAGCCACAGGAAGGGACCTTCACTGGTATCAGCAATTTGTCTCCAATTTTCTGACTCACTGGCAGTCTGCCACAGCTGATTTGGTATTCTCCTTCTTCAAAGGGGATTTCCACCAGTTCTTCCCGCTCCCAGGAAAGTGAGTTAAACGCCAGGAGACCGCCCTCATTCGAACCTGTAATTTTCTTTTTTGCTTCCTCATATAGACAGAACGCTTTTTCCCCCGCCGCTTTCAATTTCTCTTTTGCGTCTTCATAAACCCTGGTAATGGAGGTTCCCGGAATGATGTCATGGAACTGATTAAACAACAGCACTTTCCATAAAGCTTCCAGTTCTTCTCGTTTATTCTCCCCATCTTCCACAAAGCAGGCCAGGGAATTCAACATCTCCGCCTCCCGAAGGCTCCGTTCCATCAGCCGGTTTTCCTTCTTTATCCACGCCTGAGAGGTATAGGTTCCTCTATGCCAGGGAAGGTATAGTTCCCCTTTGTAAACCTCTTTAACAGAATTCTCTTCTTCCAGTCTCTCAAAGAATAGAACAGGGCTTTCCATACGGGTGCGGGGCGCGCCTTCCAAATCCTTTACCCGCTTTGCCACCTCTGCCATCTCTCTTGTGGCGCCTCCGCCTCCGTCACCGAATCCGAAGGGGAAAATAAAGGTATCCATGTTTTCCTGTTGTACCCTGTCTTCCTCCCATCTGGTAATCAGATCAAGAGGATCAAGCCTTGCATTATTCTTTTTATAAAAATGGGTCAGTATTCTGGTTCCGTCTATTCCTTCCCACCAAAAATTGTTATAAGGGAATACATCGCAGCCCTTTAAGGCCCTTGCCATCTTCTGTGTGGCAAAATAGCGGATACTACAACCTTTCATAATCTGCGGAAGCTGCCCGTTAAAGCCAAAACAGTCTGGCAGCCAGACCATAACACTATCTTTTCCAAGTTCTTCCCGAAACCACTTTCTTCCATAAAGGCACTGACGGATCAGACTTTCTCCCGATACCAGATTTGTATCAGGTTCCACATACATTCCGCCTTCAGGAATAAAGGATCCCTCCTCTACTTTCTTTAAAAGGCGTCCGTACAATTCAGGATAATGCTTTTTTACGTTCTCCATAATCGGCGGTTCACATAAAAGGAATTTATAGTCCTCATATTCATCCGATAAGGCGATCTGCGTGGATAAGGTCCTTGCGCATTTTCGCTTTGTCTCCTCCCAGGGCCAGAGCCACGCCAAATCCAAATGGGATTGTCCGAAAATAGTAAACTCAGGAGCCGTGGTTCCATTCACGCAGGAAAGAAGAGGTGCCAGTTTTTCTCTCGCCTCACGGAAGGATTCATTTCGTCCTTCCAGGTCCAGTTCAAAGTCAGCCGTGAACGTAAACTCCAAAAGGCCCTGGTTTATTTTCATAGCTCTTAAAGACTTGGCATCAAGTCCCTCAGAAAGCTTGTATAACGTAAATACGTCCATAAGAAGCTGAAATGCATCCTCGTTCCAGATTCCATAATCAGACTCCCCCACTTTCACCTGATACTCAGGCGGTTCTGGAACCGCAATACGAAAATCAGGGCATGGTCCGCCCTTTTCCAGTCTCGGTCCATGCCCTGCATAGCTTTCTGCCACCACAAAAAAACGCTCACCTGCCTTTGCATGGCGGGTCAGTGTAATTCCATCGTGTTTTAAATCTCTGGAACCTGCCGTTTTCCCATTCACCCATAAAAGCATCTCGCCGCCTACCTCAGGGTGAAGAAAAATCCGTTTTCCTTCCGCCTCTTCTGGCATGACGATCTCTGTTAAAAACCAGCCGTATTCCCATTTGGTGCCCCAGGGGGTTCCCTGAGGCATGGAATAAAACTCCTGCTTTAACGCTTCCTCATAAGAGAAATGCTCTTTCGTCGTAAATCCGGTAAATGTCACCGTCGAAAGTCTATCAAACAAATGGCTTTTTAATTCCTCCATCCATATGTTAATCCGTCCGTTTCGTTCTGCAGCAAGCTCCATCTGCATATCCTCCCTTTTCTGATACAGTCATATTGCTTCATTATATGATATCTCACAGGCAGTGACTATGCAAAGTTTGTCAAGTTACTGTATATCTTTTGCAGATATTGCAAAAATATAATTTCTATCTTTGAATCTTAATTGTTTTAATTTCATATGGCTTAAAGGTAAGAGCAATCCGTCCATGTTCAGCCGGTACCTGCCCAGCCTCTTCTTCCATACAGTTACATTCGCTAAACCGTGCACCCGTTGTCATAGAGAATGTTACGTGAGCATTGGTACGCATGCCATAAGACTCATAGAAACGTACAATGAATCCATCTCCATCTTCGGAAAGCTTCACGGTGTCAGCTAGTATATTTTCATTCTCAATCTCTAAGAAGGAACAGGAAAGAACACCCTCTCCCTTAACTTCGGAAGAGACAAGAGGACAGTTTAAGTCATACGCTTCCTGTACCACCCTTCCAGTACGGAAATCTCCTTTATGAGGCAGCAGAGAATAGGTAAATGTATGCTCTCCCTGATCTGCATCCGGATTGGGGAAAATGCCGGATTTTAACAAAGTAAGGCGAATGACAGAGTCATGAACGTCGTAACCGTATTTACAGTCGTTTAAAACAGCTGCGCCATAACCTGTTTCTGAGACATCTGCCCATTTATGAGCACATACTTCAAATCTGGCCTGATCCCATGTCGTATTTCTGTGAGTGGGGCGGCTGACATTACCAAACTGAATATCATAATTGGCCTCATTACACAGAATATCCAGAGGGAAGGCAGTCTTTAACAGCATCTGATGCTCATTCCAGTCAATTCTGGTCTTAAAATCAATTCTCTTGGTATGGCTGTAAAAGCAGATTAGCTGTTCAATAACGGAATCCATGAATTTACGTTTCACAAGAATAACCGCTCTGATCGGACCGTTCTCTAACAGTTTCATTTCTGTCACTTCATCCACATGCCACTGTTTTTCTTCGAAGGTCGCATCAATGTTCCATGCATCAAATTCCAGTGGACGATCTTCAAACACAACCAGTTCATTTCCAGCTTTCCCTTCTTTTAACAGACTTCTTTCTTCTTCTCTGTCATAAATATGGGAGAGATTTCCTGCTTTATCGAATTCCACCTCGTAATAAGGGCTGACTGCTTTTTTAACAGCTCCGTTCTCCCCGCATTCCACGAAGGTAAATACGGAATCTGCTTTCTCCTGGAAAGAACCTGTATGGAATACCGTTACGCCCTTTGACGGCACAGCCTCTGCCAAAGCAATCATACCACCATCCCAGGTCTGCTGTGTAACTGCCAAAAGATCCTTAACCGGCGTCTCGAACGCAACGATTCCGGTTCTTTTAAAGCTTAGAGAGTTCCACACTGCAAGGGCAGATGGATTCTTCTTGTCACATTCAAATCCGGCTGCCTTTAAGATGCCCTCATAGCTCTTCTTAATAATACCAAGATCTGTTTCTATGATTTTCTCATACTGAACCTCTGAATCCTCGTATACCTCTTTGATGGAGGAGCCGGGAAGAATATCATGAAACTGGTTTAACAGCAGAAGTTTCCAGTTTTCCTCCAACTGGCTCTTCGGATACTCCCCACCTTTTGTAAGAAGGGAGTTCAGTACTGAGTAGAATTCTGCATCTCCATTTAAGAATTCACAGCTTCTGTTGTATTTCTTATTCTTTGCCATGGAAGTATAGGTTCCCCGGTGGAACTCTAAATACAACTCACCCGCCCATACAGGAAGCCGTTTCTCATCCAGCTCCTCTTTAAGCTTGTGAAAGAAATCCTTAACAAAGGTCTGTTCTGTCCTTGGACAACGGGCAACATTTAATTCCATTCTCCGGCTCTGCTCCAGCATCTGCTCTGTTGGGCCGCCGCCGCCGTCACCATAGCCGTAGCAGGTCAGAACTTCGCGGCTGACATCTTTGTTCTGGAACCTCTGCCAGGTTCCCATGATCTGTTTGGGATCCTGTCTGCCGTTGTAGGTCGTACTGTAACCTTTGGAAGGCTGGCCGTTTTTATAATAATCCTTGGTAGAAATCAGATAGGTTAAGACTTCACTTCCGTCAATTCCCCGCCAGATAAAGGTATCATAAGGAAACTGGTTATATTCGTTCCAGCCAAGTTTTGTCGTCATAAAATAAGACAATCCGGACTGCTTCATGATCTGTGGTATGGCAGCACTGTAGCCAAACACGTCCGGCAGCCAGAGCACTTCGTTTACCGGGCCGGAAAGTTCCTTTTCAAAGAATCTTCTTCCATAAAGAATATGACGGACTAAGGATTCACCCGATACCAGATTGCAGTCCGGCTCCAGCCACATGGCGCCTTCTGTCTCCCAGCGGCCTTCTTTAATCTTTTCCTTTATCTCCTCGAACAGCTTTGGAGCCTCTTCTTTTACAAATTCATAAAGCTGGGGCTGGCTGGACATAAATTTATATTCCGGATACCGTTCCATCAGGTCTAAAACTGTGCGGAAACTTCTGACTGCTTTCTGTCTTGTCTGTTTTAATGGCCATTTCCAGGCAACATCAATGTGTGTATGGCCGATACTGTGAGCAGTTACCGGATTTTGTGGCCTGTCCTTATAATAGACATTCATGAGAAAATCATCCGCTTCTCGTACAGAAGATAAAAACTGCCCGGAATGAGGTCTGGTTAAGTCAATCCGGTTCACCACTTCCGCCAGAACTTTAAATCCATCAATCTGCTCTAAGTCATCCTCTTCCAAAAGATCTGCTGCTTCAAATGGAACCGCCAGATCGTAATAAAGCTTTGCCACCTCTTCTTCGTATGCTCCGATTTCTAAATGAAAGAAATTGGTGCGGCCGGTGCTGTTGGAATAAGCATAAAATGCCAGTTCATGTGTTTCTCCCGGCTCGCCATGTTCCGTCAGAATAAAATCCTGATGATTCATATCCATGGTTCCAGAATGCCTTCCATCTAAAAACACCATGATCTGCGGATTGTCTGTGTTCCAGATATCTGTGGCTCCGGTATTTAAGACTGCTCTGACCTGACGCCCTTCTAATTCAGCCGGCACCGTAATACAGGTCTTAAACCAGTAATGCCGATCCGATCCTCCCCAGGTCTCATCTCTTCCAAAAGACTCCCAATTTAAAATGCTGCTGTCAAACTCTTCTTTCCATTCATAACTTCCGGTACTGATCCACATCTCATCTGCCGGTCTCAAATTGGAATAGCATAGCGGTTTCAGTGCTTCCAGTGCCGCCATTAATCTGTTTCTGATCGGATTCATTCGTCATTCCACCTTTTGTCTTAAATTTTAAAAAAGGCAGGAAACACCGCAATTGCGGGTCTCCCACCTGAAAAGCCTTATTAGCCCTTTATTCCTGTAGAGGCGATTCCTTCAACCAAATATTTCTGCATGGTTAGGAAAATAAGGAAAATTGGAATCAAAGATAATGTTGCCATTGCAAACATTGCGCCCCAGTCGGAACCAGCTGTCGGATCCGAAAACATCTTCAAAGCATAGCTGACCGGATATTTCAGCGGGTCACTTAAGTAAAGCAAAGCTGCAAGGAAGTCATCCCATCTCCACATGAAGGAGAAAATAGCGCTTGTAACCAGAGATGGTTTCACCAGTGGAAGTATGATCCTGATAAATATGGAATAGATCGTACAACCGTCCATTCTGGCAGCCTCGTCTAAATCAATGGGAATACCCCTTATAAACTGAACATTTAAGAAGATAAAAAAGCCCTGTCCAAAAAACTGCGGTACAATAATTGGGAGATAACTTCCAACCCATCCCAATCTGTTAAAGATAATGTACTGCGGAATCATGATAACCTGGAAAGGCAGCATCATTGCAAGAAGCATACATGCAAACCAAAAGTTCTTAAACTTAAAGTCAATTCTTGCAAATCCATATCCTACTACAGCAGAGGAGACAACTGCTCCCACGGTAGATAAACCTGCAATTATAAAGGAATTCTTAAAAAACAATCCAAAACCATAACCTGCAAAGCCTTTCCAGCCCACCTTATAGTTTTCAAAAGAAAAGTGTTCGGGCAGAAGACTGGCAGCAGTCCTGAAAATTTCATTGGTATTTTTAAAGGAACTCATCACCATCCATACAAGCGGATATATCATAACACATGCAAAGAGAAAGGTAAATACATGATAAATCGCTGTGGTGACAAATTTTCTTTCCTGATATCCTGTTTTCATATTTCATCACCCTTCCGCTTCGTAATGTACCCACTTTTTCTGTGTCTTAAACAGTACCAGTGTCAGCATACCTACAACAAATACCATGAACCATGCCATCGCACAGCCATATCCCAGCTTATTATAAGTAAAGGAATTCTGATACATATATACGGTATAAAACAATGTGGTATCTCTTGGCTTTCCCTGGGTAATAATATAGCTCTGTGTGAATGCCATAAACCCATTGATCAGCTGGTTAATGAGATTGAAGAAAATAGTGGGAGTCAGCATTGGAATTGTGATTTTGAAAAATCTCTGAATTCCATTTGCACCGTCAACGGTGGCTGCCTCGTAAAGGCTGACTGGAATCTGCTTTAAACCGGATAAAAAGATAAGCATGGAAGAACCAAACTGCCAGATCGCTAATATAATCAGGGTCCAGATCGCCGTATCTGCTCTTCCCAGCCATGCTAAGTCAGACGGAAGTCCAATGATCTTTAAAAGAGCGTTTACAACGCCATCGCTTGCAAACATTCTCTTCCAGAGAATTGCAACAGCCACACTGGATCCGATAATGGAAGGCAGATAATAAACCGCCCTGTAAAATCCGGAGAGTTTGGTGCTTTTTACTAATAGCATGGCAACTGCTAACGCCATGATAAGCCGGAGAGGAACCGAAAACAGAACATAGTACATGGTTACACCAAATACTTTCCAGAACTTTGGATCCGCCGTAAACATCGTCTTATAATTTTCCAGTCCTATAAAAACCGGTGATTTTAATATATTGTACCTGGTGAATGAAAACCCTAAAGATAAAATCATTGGTACCGCCATAAAGGCAAGAAATCCTATAATGAAGGGCAGGATAAATACATATCCTGCAACCTTCGGTGTGTTTAAGATCTGGCCCACTGATTTTTTTCTTTTCGGGATCATTTGATTGTTCTTCATCTTATCCCCTCCAGAATTTTACCTGTTATTTTGCCGCTTCTTCGAGTATTTTCTTTGCTTCAGGCACAAACTGGCCAACTGCATCGTCTGCTGTTGCATCTCCGTAACGAACTGCTTCAGAAACTGTTTTTCCTAATGCTTCTACTTCACCTTTACCAGATGGGTCTGGAGCATCGATTGGGGTAGCAATCTGAGTTACTTTAGCAACATAATCAAATACAGTCTGAGCTGTTGCATCTGCCTTTGGTTTGATTGCGTCTGCAACTTCTGTGTTGATCGGAATTCCTCTTTCAGCAAGGAGAATATCATTACACTCTGCGCTGTTTGTAAACCAGTCAACGAATTTAGCAGCCTCTTCCTTGTTCTTGGAAGTTTCAGCAATGGAGAAAAACATACTTGGCTTTAAATACAGTGGCTGTGCTTTTGCATCTGTAAGGGTTGGGAACATGGTAATTCCAAGTTCTCTTCCTGCTGTTTTGGAGATACTGATAAACTGGTTGGATAAGCTTAAATCATTCCAGGTTGTTCCATCAATAATTGGCTTTGTCTCTACGACATCAGGATTTTTCTCTGCTAATAAATCAGCGGAAATGCTGGCATCTGATTTTGCAAATTTTTCAATGGAGTTAAAATAAATCTTAATGGAATCTTCTTTTCCAGTGGTTAATTCGTCAAATAAATGAGAACCGTTTGCTCTTGCCATGATCTGCATCATATTGATACCGCCATCATAAAGAGTTTTAACACCTGTTTTCTCATTGATTGTTTTGGAAATATCATAAAGCTGGTCCATTGTCAGCTGATCAGGAATGGTAACTCCTGCCTTTTCAACGACTGCCTTGTCATAAACCATCATAGGAGCGTTGCTACCAAGGCTGATTGCATAAGCCTTACCGTCAACCTGGCCACTTTTAATGATGCTTTCAGGAATCTTGGTAGTATCAATCACGCCGCTGCTCATGAATTCAGATAAATCTGCAAGCTGTCCGCTCTTCTGATACTGATTTAAATAGGAGTAATCCATCTGAATAATATCAGGAAGATTTCCGCCTGCTGCCATAGCAGAAAGCTTGTCCCAGTAACCGGACCAGTCGGTAAACTCAACTTTGATGTCAACATTTGGATTTTTACTCATGTAGAGATCAACTGCTTTTTTTGTTACATCGTTTCTTGTCTGATTTCCCCACCAGCAAAGGCTTAAGGATACCTTGCCACCTGATGCTGCTGTGGTATCAGCGGTGGCTGCTGTGGTTGCTGCCTGTGTGGTAGCGGTGTCTGCTTTTGTGGTTTCTGTTGGTTCAGTTTTTGAACCACAGGCAGCTAATGATGATGCTGCAAGAATTGCTGCAAGTGTTGTTGCTAAGATTCTTTTCTTCATTTTGCAAAACCTCCCATTTGATTTCTTTAAGATAACCACATTTTATGTCAAATATGCACAAACGTAAAGTTAAAATACGGCTTTGTATGGTTAAAAAAACAGCTTTGTGTAATTTGAGATGGTTTACCAATTTCTTTTTTCGATCTTTTACTATATAATACGATTATCTGAGAAAGGAAATCTGATTATGAAACGATGTACAGTCTGGTTTAACAACCTGTCTTTATACAAAAAAATACTGACAGTTTTTCTCCTTGCTCTTTTCGCCCTGTGCCTTACAATCTTTATTAGCATACGGATTCTGGCCAGTCGCTACAACGAAGTACTTTATCAGGCAAATACTGACTCCTTAAGCCATGTAACCACCTATCTGGAATCGGAAATGCAGATGGTTGAAAATGTGACTGATAGTATTATTGGAGATGCCGTTTTACAGGAAAACTTATCCTTTCTGATTGATAATCCATATAGCGACCGAAGATCTCTTGCAAAAAGAGACATTTATCAGCAGCTCTACTCTTATATTTACCAAAGCAGGTATGTCAAATCCATTAACATCATTTTAAATGACGGATCCAATATTTGTATGGGACGTTCGGATGATATCTATAAATTCAACCGGGTGGAGCTTGATCACGCAATTGACAGTTTAAAGGGGAAAGCCATATGGGCCTCCGCTGTTGAACCAGGTGACGATACCGTCTGTGCAAGGCAGATTTTAAAGCTAAAATATTTAAGCCTGAAAAAGCTGGCAGGACTCTATGTCACCGTTGATATGGAGCGGATGATTGAGGATGGTTTAAAAAGCTCCGGAAGTCTGGCAGATAATTCCAGGTTTGTCTTAATGACTGGAGAAAAGCGGATCTATCCGGCTGAATCCTATCATCAGGAATACTGCCAGGAGCTCATTGCTAAAAGACAAGGCAGGGTAAATGCCTATACAATTGCCTCTCTGGACCATAAGAAGGAGTTTATAATATCCGGTTACATTCCCTATGCTGGCTGGGACTATCTCTATTTCAGAGATTACAATCCTCTGTTTCGTAACGTTCGCCTCATCACCATGCAGATTCTTTTATTTACCTTTTTAATTATACTTGTAACGGCAATCCTGGTAAATTTACTGTTCCGCTCTATTTTCCGCCACCTGGATTACTTAATCGAAAAAATCCAGCGATTTGGAAACGGTGAAGCGCCTGTCAGCCCCACGAAGTCTTATGATTATGAGATCCGACAAGACGAAATCGGCCAGCTTCACCGCAGCTTTGATGAAATGACCCACAGCGTAAAGATATTAAGGGACGAAAATTATGATAAACAGCTTCTTTTAAGAGATTCCACCATTAAGATGCTTCAGCAGCAGATTAATCCACATTTTTTATACAACACGCTGGATACGATTAACTGGATGGCTCAAAAATACGGAGCCGATGATATCTCGATGATGGTTCGCTCCCTGGGGAATTTATTCCGTGCTTCCATTGCGGGGCAAAAGGATATTATCCCTCTCTCCGATGAGCTGCAGGTGTTAAATGATTACATCCGGATTCAGGAGATGCGTTTTAAGGACAGGCTGAACTTCGAACTGGAGATTCCGGAGAATATCTCCCAAATCTTTGTCCCTAAGCTGTGTATTCAGCCTCTGGTGGAGAATGCTTTAAAACATGCCATGGAAGCGACTGACGAAATGTGCTGCATTCGTGTTACAATAACGGAAATGGAACTGGATTATCAGATTAAGGTATCCAATACCGGTTCCAGTTTTGATTCTGATTTACTGTCAAAAATAGAAAACAGGGAAATTCACCCCCAGGGTTCCGGTGTGGGGTTGGTGAATATTAATTCCAGATTAAAATTACTCTATGGCAGCAACTACGGACTGAGTTTTTACAATAAGAATGGAATGGCAGTGGTTATGATGTCCATTCCCAAAGAGCAGGAGGTTTGACATGCTGAGATTAATGATTGTAGATGATGAACAGATCATCAGAGAAGCGCTGTCTCAAATGATTGATTACGAATCTTTAGGCTATGAGCTGATTGCAACAGCCAAAAATGGAATGGAAGCCTATGACATTATATGTGACGAATATCCGGATGTAGTGATAACCGATATTCGGATGCCGATTTTAAACGGACTGGATTTAATAGAGCGCTCCATAAAAACAGATTCTAAAATTTCCTTTATTCTGCTTTCCGGCTACAATGACTTTGAATATGCCAAACAGGCGATGAAATACGGAGTGCGGTTTTATTTATTAAAGCCTACCGATAAAACTGAGCTGATTGATTCCCTTGTCTCCATCCGAAAGGAACGCATGCAGGAAGAATCCCGCCGCAAGTCCCAACAAGAGGACTTGCTAAAGACGTTGCACATTCCGCTGGAACAAAGTTTTATCATGGAGCTGCTGGAACATCAGGATACCTTTTCAGGTGTATTCCATAAATATCAGGAGCTGCTGTCTCTGCCCGGGAACTGCCTGAATGCATGCATCTGCTCCTTTGTAGAAGAGCCATATTTAAAGAATTTTACTTCTGATATCGTTAAAATCCTTAGTCTTGAAGGGCTCCATATGGATTTTTCCATCCTATATGTGAAAAATACAGCGGTTTTAATTTTTCCTGCCATCACTCTTGCAATACAGGAACGGATTAAGAATTCCATTCTAAAACTGCATTATCCCAATCAGTCCGTCACCTTTGAAACGGATTTCGTCCACACGGAAACTTCCGAAAAGCTTTTTCATTTTGTAATTCAGAAAATCTCCCGCTTTGAACGGATTCTTCTGCTTAGCGAAAAAGGGGAAAGCTATGAGATCAGAAACCATATTACTGCTCCATGGATGATCAGCCACTTAGAAGATTCCATTACCTCTGCACCGGATATCATTCAGGCAAACGAGCTTTTAAATTCCGTATTTATTGACTCCATGCCGCCAGCGACTGCCAGAAGCCTTGCCCTTGGTCTTTTTCTTCAGGCAGACTTAAATCAGGAAAAACCGCCCATTGAAGCGGCCTGTGACTTTTTCCGCCGGCTCTATTCCTGTGATAACGTAACGCAGATCCGAAACCTTCTGTCCGTAGTTCTGGTTCAGAAGGAGCATGAAACAGCCGGACATAAGGCCAGTTCTAATATCGCACTTTTAAAGACCTATATCCGGGAACATTTAGATTCTGAAAATCTGTCTTTAAAATGGCTGGCTGAAAATTATCTGTTTGTCAGTGTGGGATATTTAAGCAAGCAGTTTGTGAAGGAAGAAGGAATGCGTTTTTCCGATTATCTAAATAAAGAGCGCATGGAAGAAGCCATACGGCTAATGACCTATTATCACAATGACAACATCAAACAAATTGCAAGGCAGGTGGGATTTGGAAGCAATCCCCAGTACTTCAGTCAGGTATTTAAACGATTTTCGGGACTTCCGCCCACAGATTATATTGAAAAACAAAAAAACACAAAACATAAAGGAGAATGACAACAATGACAAACGAAAGGCTGCTTGAAAAAATCCATTTGGTTGTGGAAAAGCTTATGAATCTCGGAGGCTGTGACTATGACAGAGACAAATCAGTCAGTTCCACAGACACCAAAAAGGGAATTATCCAGAGAGATTTCGGTATTGAAGAATGGGACTGGCCTCAGGGCGTTGGGCTTTATGGCTTATATAAGCTGCAGGAATTCTACGGAGATGACCGGTACCTGTCTTTCTTTGAAAACTGGTACAGCGGACATATGAAAAACGGACTGCCCTCCAGAAACATCAATACAACTGCCCCCTTCCTCCCCCTTTCCTGCCTTCACGGCACCCTTAAGGACTCAGAGAGCTTTTATAAGCTTTGTACAGAACAGGCAGACTGGCTGATTCAAGGACTTCCCAAAACAGCCGACAATGGCTTTCAGCACGTAACAAGTGCAATTGGTGACCGAAACGGGGTAACATTAAATGAGGGACAGATCTGGATTGACACTTTATTCATGTCCGTACTTTTCTTAAACCGCATGGGACAGCAGGCAGAAAATCCAGCATGGAAAAATGAAGCTCTTCACCAGTTTCTGGTGCACATCAAATATTTATTTGATAAACAGACCGGACTTTTTCATCATGGATTTAGTTTTGAACGTATGGATAATTTCGGCGGTATTTTCTGGTGCAGAGGAAACTCCTGGTTCACCTATGGTATTATGGAATTCTTAGATGCCTGCGGCGCTGATTTAAATGAAGGCGTTAGAACTTATCTGATTGATACCTTCCGATCTCAGGCAACTGCTCTCTTAAAGCTCCAGGCCCCCTCCGGATTATGGAGAACCGTGCTGACAGATGAAGCCAGCTATGAAGAGGTATCCGGTTCTGCTGCCATCGCTGCCGGTATTTTAAGAGGTGTAAAAGCCGGAATTCTTGATGACACCTACAAAGCAGCGGCTGATCGTGCAATTTCAGCTATTTGTGATAATATTTCTGAAGACGGAACTGTTTTAAATGTATCAGCAGGCACTGGAATTGGTATGGACGGCGACCACTACAAGAATGTTCTGCTCATGCCTATGGCTTATGGTCAGGCACTTGCCCTCACGGCGTTATGTGAGGCACTTGAAAAATAACGATTCAGATATACAAAAAAGAGACGAATAGAACGTTAATGCTCCGTTCTTTTCGTCTCTTTTCTATATTTCAAAGGTGTGGCATCGGTGTGCTTTTTAAATACCCGCTCAAAATAGGTGACACTTTCAAAACCCAGGATCTCTGATATCTCTGTCACCGAGTATCCACTGTTTAAAAGTAGCTCCCTGGCCTTTCGTACCCTTGCTAAATTCCTGTACTCATTAACAGAAAAGCCCGTCACTTCCCGGAAGATCCTGCTTAAATAGGATTTACTGATAAAAAAGCGCTCTGCCAGTTCTTCCAGGCTCTCAGCCGTCTCACAATGGAGGGTCAGATATTCCGCCACCTCATGCACTTTTCCATGTTTTGACGTCTGAACCGTAATTGGCATATCCTTTAATACATTTTTCTTCCGGCTTCTGTAAACTATAAGAAGAATTCTGGAAATCAGGAGACGGACCATGACTTCATACCGTTCTCTTCTGCTTTTTATTTCGTCTCTGATTGAGAAAAGCAGGGCTTTCATCTCCTCCCATTCCTTTTCCGAGAGTCTTGCAACCCCATAATAATCTCCAAAAAGTTTTTCCAGGGAATAAATTCCCGCATGATTCAACCAGGATTCTAAATACCTTCCGTTTAGCTGAAGCAAAATACGGTCATGGCTTCCGCTTCCCGCCTGACTGGTTTTATGAACCTGCTGCCGGTTAACCAACACCACATCTCCTGTTTTCACGTAATAGGTCTCTTTTTCAATAAAATAGTAACGTTCTCCCCTTAAGAGAAAATACAGCTCATAAGTATCATGAAAATGCTTCATCGTCATAGAAAATCCGTCGTCCCGCGCCACCTCATCAATCACAACGCCTTCCATGCTCTCTTCAAATATGACTTGTTTCATTTTTCTCTCCCTATCAGTAGCCAAAAGTATGATTATCGCAAAATAAGCATCAATTTTATTAGAATTATAATACTATAATGCATTATAATATGCAATAGAGAGTGATACGAACCTCATTAATATTTCTTAGTTTCAGGAGGAAACCTTTATGAAATACGAAAACAACAAAGTAAGTGATATTAAAATCGCTTACATCGGCGGCGGTTCCAGAGGCTGGGCATGGACCTTTATGACAGACCTTTCCATGGATGATTCCATGAGCGGAACTATACGGCTTTATGATATCGATCCTGCTGCTTCAAAAAACAATGAAACCATCGGCAGCCAGCTGAGCGCACGCAAGGATACCATTGGAAAATGGGATTATGTCCAGTCTGATTCCTTAAAGGATGCACTGACAGGCTGTGATTTTGCTGTCATCTCCATTCTCCCGGGAACCTTCGACGAGATGGATTCCGATGTCCATCTTCCCGAAAGACTTGGCATCTATCAGTCAGTCGGCGATACAGCAGGCCCTGGCGGAATGATCCGTGCACTGCGCACCATTCCAATGTTTGTAACCATAGCGGAGGCAATTAAGGACTATGCTCCTGAAGCATGGGTTATCAACTATACCAACCCCATGTCTTTGTGTGTTAAGACCCTTTATCATGTATTTCCTCAGATTAAGGCCTTTGGCTGCTGTCACGAAGTATTTGGGACTCAAAAAGTGTTAAAAGGAATCTGCGAGGAAACTCTGGGACTTGAATCCATTGACCGTAGGGACATTCATGTAAATGTTCTGGGAATTAATCATTTCACCTGGTTTGATGAGGCTTCCTACAAAGGAATCGACTTATTCCCTGTTTACCGCGATTATATCAATGCTCATTATGAAGAAGGTTATGAGGAACCGGATAAAAATTGGGCTAACAGTACATTTGAGTGCGCACACCGGGTGAAGTTCGACCTTTTCCGGCGCTATGGTCTGATCGCAGCTGCAGGAGACCGACATCTTGCAGAATTCATGCCTGGGTCTGATTATCTCAAAGATCCGGATACGGTTAAATCCTGGAAATTCGGCCTTACCACAGTTGACTGGAGAAAGAATGACTTAAAAGAGCGACTGGCAAAAAGCCAGCGACTGGCAAAGGGCGAAGAAGAAATTCAGTTAAAACCATCCGGAGAAGAAGGAATTCTTTTAATTAAGTCTTTATGTGGTCTGGACCGGACCATCAGCAATGTAAACATACCAAACTCCTTCTTACAGATCACAAACCTGCCAAAAGATGCCATTGTAGAGACCAATGCAGTATTTGGCCGCAACAGCATTAAACCTGTGATAGCAGGATCTATTCCGGAAGAAGTACTGGATCTTATAAAACCACACGTCGCAAATCACCAGCGCATTTTAAACGCAGCGCTTACTTGCGACCGCACACTGGTTTATGAAGCATTCTTAAACGATCCTTTGGTGAAAGGCAGAGCAAGCGACGAAGAGGTAAAGAGGCTGGCGGACGATATGATTGCCAACACCCTGACCTATTTGCCAGAAGGCTGGAAATAAACAAAATTTAAAAACCCTGACAGAGTTTGTGCGTGAACAATCACCTCTGTCAGGGTTTTCTTTCATTTATTCTTTTTCCAGGAAATTCAGAGTGAAATGTACTTCTCCCTGCTCATCCAGTTCCATGATCATATAAGAGGGTTTCCTGCCTTCCTGGCGTGGATAGGACATACTTCCGGGGTTTAAAATTATGATCCCGTTATGTACCTCGTAGAATGGTCTGTGGGTATGTCCGTACATGGCAATCTGAATATTACGCTCCATGGCTTCCGCTTCCAGTCGTTCCACTCCAAGAGACACATTGTAATAATGCCCATGAGTCAGAAGTATCCGGTAATTGCCCAGTCTGATTTCCTTCTCCCGTTCCAAATCGGAGAAAAAATCATTGTTTCCAAGAACCATGTGGAGATCACAGCCCTCGTCCAGCCAGCTCTCGATTTTCTTTTCACTGCCTTCTGAATCGCCAAGATGGATCAGCATGTCAAAGGGTTTATTCTCACGGATCACCCGCAGCAGATTTTCATCCTTGCGGTGGGTATCACTGACAATCAGAACTTTCATGGTTCTCCTCCCCAAACTGCTCCATCAGCCTGTCTTTCATGGCCTCAAGCGCCTTTCCCCTGTGACTGATCCTGTTTTTCTGATCCATGGTAAGCTCCGCAGCAGTCATATGAAATTCCGGTATATAAAGAATCGGGTCATAACCAAATCCTTCGCAGCCAACCGGCTTGTCCGCAACCAGCCCCTCCATAGCTGCCTCCGTATGAAGCACGGAACCGTCAGGAAGGACTGCAGCAATATTGCAGACAAAGCGTGCACTTCTTTCCTCTCCCACAGCAAGAGCAGCACGGTTTAATATAGTCTGGTTTTTGATCACATAAGAAGTCTCCTCCCCCATATAACGGGCAGAATAAATTCCAGGTTCTCCTCCCAAACAGTCTACCACCAGTCCGGAATCATCAGCCAGAACAATTCCTCCGGACTTTTTCCACACCGTCATGGCTTTTATCTCAGCGTTTTCCCCAAAAGTGGTTCCGTTTTCCTCAATATCAACATATATACCGGCCTCTTTCATAGAACAGACTTCCATTTGCAAATCTTTTAAGATTTCACGGATCTCACGCATTTTTCCTTCGTTTCCAGTTGCAAAAATAATTTTGTTCTCCCTCATCTGTTCTCTCCTTCAAACCTTTTCTATTGGGTAGCTGTATACGCTTTCAGACACAAATTGCAGTTCTGTTTTTCTTCCACTCTCTCCCACTCTCTGCCGTCTGCACTGATATAGCCCTCCCCGTCAGATAAATCTACAAAGGTTCTTCCGTCTCCTGCATCATATTCAATCGCTGCAGGGTGAACTGTATCGGGAGTGGTAATTTTTACAATGACTGCAAACCGCTCTCCCTTTTTTAACTTCAGTTCTTTTTTTGTATTATTGTCAAATGTAACGGTATAGTAACCAGCATTCTCAAACTTCCCGTTTGTAAGGATAATTTTCCGGTCAAATTCATTGCCGTCCGTCAGATCAGATCCTTTTCCTATCTGACGCACCGCGTAAACCTCATACGATGTACGGGGCCCAGTGGCATAGAATCCAACGGCTTTTAGATATTGGGATTCTTCGGCTTCATAGACATTGGAAAACCAGGCGGTATCATTCCCATAGCCCAGCTGGCCAACCCATCCACGTAAATCCGACTGATAGATCCTGTCATATCTTCCCGGATCCTCTATCCCAGAATACACAATGTTATTCATACCGATATTCGAGTCATAATAGGATACATAAAAAAAGCCCTGGTCACCAAACCCGTCTCCCCAGCTGTTCATGCAGATAAACGCACCATCACCATTGACCGGAACATTAAAATTCTCCCTGGAATATCCATCATCCCAACCAATAATCACAGAATCGTGATTGGGCGGCTCAGAACCTATGTAGCAATAAGCGGACGCCTCCTCATTATAACTGGTCGATTGACTATGGTCTCCATTCATGGAAGTATAGAGTGAACTCTGAACTCCTCCGTAACGAAGAACCGCCCGCTTTATTTTATCATAATCCTTTCCAGGTATCATCTGGATCTCCTGGACATGCTTTACTGCTTTGAGCCCTTTGGGAGACGTTCCATCTCCATATGGATCATCTGACTCCAGTACGGGCCCCTGCCAGGAAAGGAGGTATGCCATTGACATGGTATACTCCCCTCCTTCTTCCTGCGGGATACAAAATCCATTGTTCAGGGACATATGATCCTCAGAAAAATCCAGAGATTCTTCTGGTAAAAGTCTGGCTTCCAATGCCTGTAACGACGCAAATGCCCAGCAGGTACCAAGAGAACCCTGATTTTTCACTGCCGGTGAACGGCCATTTTCCCTTCCGTCATAGACAGCCGGAAGCTGTCCCGTATACGGATCATCTACCTGTATTGGAACAAAATAGTCCAGCGCTAAGACGGATGCTGCGCACAGCATAATAAGAAAAAAGGCAAACCGCGTTTTATTTTTCAAACTCATCTCCTGCTTTTCTTTTCGGAGGCTTTGGCCCCATAAACTGATAAAAATAGGTCTTCATCATACCATTATAAATCTTTCGGTTCTTATCTGCTTTTCTGCCCATATAACGTTCTGCATCTTCATATGCGCTGATCATGTACAGAGACCATGCATCAAGAGCAGCATAGCGTTCACCGATCTGACGGTATAGTTCCGGAAGATCCTTTTTCTCCTCAAGACGCTCTCCATAAGGAGGATTGGTGATAATGAAACCGTATTTTTTCGGGTGGCTTAACGCATCGACTGACCGCTGCTGGAAATGAATGAGATGGTCCACACCTGCAGATTCTGCGTTGGATCTGGCTGCTTTTATAATTTCAGGATCGATATCATATCCCTGTATGTCCACCTTTACATCTTTATTTACCAGCTCATTGGCTTCATCCATCGTATCATACCAGCACTTTCTTGGTATGAGATTATTCCATTCTTCTGATATGAAGGACCGGTTCATTCCCGGAGCTATATTAGCCGCCATCATGGCTGCCTCAATGACAAATGTACCACTTCCGCAAAACGGATCCACAAGAATCCTGTCTTTGTTCCACGGTGACAGCATAATCAGCGCTGCAGCCAGGGTTTCTGTGATCGGAGCCTTGCTGGTAAGGGTACGATAACCTCTTTTATGAAGGGATTCTCCCGTTGTGTCAATGCCTACGGTTACCTGATCTTTATACAGAAAAACACGAACAGGATAGCTTGAGCCATCCTCTTCAAACCACTCTAATTTGTAAGCACCTTTCATTCGTTCCACCATGGCTTTTTTCATAATGGACTGAATGTCGGAAGGGCTAAACAGCTTACTCTTAATAGAAGAAGCCTTTGTTACCCAGAATTTTCCGTCATTAGGAATATATTCTTCCCATGGAATCGCCTTTGTTGCCTGAAAGAGTTCTTCAAATGTCTGGGCCTGAAAGCTTCCCACCTTTAAAAGCACTCTTTCCGTAGTTCTTAAAAATACATTGGCGCGGCAAATAGCTTCATCATCACCCAAAAAAGTTACTCTTCCGTCTTCTACTAAAGTAATATCATAACCAAGATCTGTAATTTCTTTTTTTAATACCGCTTCCATACCAAAATGGCAGGGCGCAATCAGTTCATAAGTTTTTTTCACATTATTCTCCTAAGTTCATTTCTTTTATAATGTTACCATCAAAGTCCATAATCCGGAAAATCCGGTCTTCAAGCAGCGCATACGTAGGAGGATTTCCTCCTTTTGGAATGGAGACAGAACCTGGATTGAGTATGGTTATATCTCCAAAGGTTTCAGCAGTCAGGATGTGCGTATGTCCGTGAAGCAGAATATCTCCCTTTTGCATTGGCAGAAGATGTTCTTTGTTGTATATATGTCCGTGAGTGGCATAAATAGTCAGACCGTCAATCACAAACAACGCGTAATCAGAAAGGACCGGGAATTCCAGCACCATCTGATCTACTTCCGTATCACAGTTTCCACGCACATTATAAATCTGGTTCTTATAGCTGTTTAACATCGAGATGACCTCTTTGGGCGCATAATCTTTGGGAAGATCATTTCTTGGTCCATGATAAAGAATGTCCCCAAGGAGGATCAGTCTCTCAGCTCCTGAATTTTTATATGCGTCTAACAGCTCCCTGCAATAATAAGCAGAGCCGTGAATGTCGGAAGCAATCATATATTTCATAGGTATTTTCTCCTTTACTGTTTATCAGGTATATTTTAAGACCTGGAAGGTATATCTGTCAATGAATACCTATCCACGTACCATATATTTTCCCCTGTAATAAGAGATTCCATTAGCCAAATTGATCGTATGATAGCCCATTGCTTCCAAATGTCTGCAAACCATCATGCTTTGTCCGCCCCTGGAACAATAGAAGATAAGACGTTTATTTCTTGGCAGCTGGCTTTTCCAGCTGTCATATTCCTCATAAGGAAGATTTACAGCACCTTTTAAATGCCCCCTCTGATAGGAGGATGAGTTTCGAAGATCTATGATCATCACATTTTCATTATATTCTATATATTGATCGACTTCCCATACCGGTATTGTCGTGAACATACTATCACCTGTCCTTTCTAGTAATAATATATTCCGAATTCTCCAGGATGCGAAAAAGCAAAAAAAACGCGGGAAAGGACCCCGATGTCTCTTTCCCACGCCTTTTTTAGTTTTTGTCTGTTATTAGAAAGATTTGTTCTGGTTGTTGTTGCGGCTGGAGTCACGGCTGGAGTCACGGCTGGAATCACGGCTAGAATCACGGCTGCAATCACGGCTGGAATCCTGCATCTTATCCTGCATCTTATCCTGCATCTTATTCTGGCTGTTTGTACTCTTGTTCTGATTGCTGTTCTGGCTGGATGTGTGGTAATTCTTTGAAGAATTATCCATATTCTTGCTACTGTCATTATAATTATTCTTAGACATTTTCATACCTCCTATGGGCGTTTTTTGTTACATGGTGTAGTATGGCGAATATGGGACAGAATATACTTCATTTTTATTTTTGGAAAATTCTGATTTTTTTAGATTTGTTTATAAAATAACTTTACATTTTTACATAGCCTATATTATAATTTACTTGAGGAATATGATTCCTCATCCTTATTAATTATTTATACTCCCCTCAGAAACAGCCGAATAGCTCCCCTATTACGGCTGTTTCTCTTTGTTAAAACCAGTCCATGGCATGCACACAACAAAAGGCCTCCGGCAATCCCATGCCGAAGGCCCTATACCCTTCCAAAATCCGGTTATCCGCTATTCAATTAATCGCCAATCACGTTGACAATTTTTACAGGTGTCCGATAATTCCACGGAGATGTCTTAATACCTGTACTGTAAGTTGAGGAATGAACTACTTCTCCATTCCCGATATACATGGCAACATGATTGATGGAGCTTCCGCTTCCATAAAAAAGCAGGTCGCCTGGGCGCATCTGATCTGCGCTTACTGCTCTTCCCTGTGAAGCCTGTCCACCTGAGGAACGGCTGATGGAAAGACCCGCTGCGTGTTGCATCACATATCTTGTAAATCCGGAGCAATCTACTCCTGTATTTGGATCACTGCCGCCGTAAGAATAACGACCGCCTACAAACTGCAGTGCATAATTAACAATACCTTGTCTGAAATTAACGGTTGACTGTGCTTCAGCCTTTTCTTCCAGTGCTTTTAAAGTCTCTTCATCGGTTGCGGTTACAGTGGCACTTCCTTCCACCGGCATATAGCCATATGTATCATTCACCTTAACCTTTAAAAATCCATCTCCCATATCCTCCACAACTTCAAAGGCGGATCCTTTGGAAGCGTTCATTAATGGTTCTGTACCTTCTTCATCTTTACTGATTGTAACCTGATCTGTGTTTACGGTTACCATATAGTTTCCATAACTTAATCCTGGACCAGATATCTCATCTGCCCTTACATCTGAAGGAACTGCAACAATCATTGTTCCACAAAAAGCCATAAGTCCTAACGTTTTCCATAGTTTGTTTATCATCGGGAAATTTGCTCCTATTTTTACTTTTTGAGTTTCAAATGTTACGTAATTATTAATTTCATTACGGTTATTATACATTTATTTTATCTTTTCGTCAAGTATTATTTA
>JAQSYE010000242.1 GCA_029256305.1 Lacrimispora sp.
GGGAAAAAACAAATAAGTGCTTGATCTGAAATATTGACCTTGTCTTTTTCTACAATTAAAATTTATGCTATAAACAAAAACTGACAGCATAGACAGCAAAAGACCGGCTATTGCAATAATAGCGGGTCTTTTATATTGTATGGCAGTCTTTTAATAAACCACCTGCTATGCAGGTGTGACCACAGTCAGCTTTAGCTTCAAGTAAAAAACCTCCAGTGATATAATAAGTATGGGTTCACAACCGCACAAATTAATCAAAGGAGGTTATCCAAATGGATATGAATAGTTTATCACATTCAAAATGGGAATGTAAATACCATATTGTATTTGCGCCAAAATACCGAAGAAAAGTAGCATATGGAGAATTAAAACAAGATATAGCAAACATTTTGAGTATGCTATGTAAGAGAAAAGGAGTAGAAATAATAGAAGCAGAAATATGTCCAGATCATGTGCATATGTTAGTGAGAATACCGCCGAATATAAGTGTTTCAAGCTTTATGGGGTATTTAAAAGGAAAAAGTACACTAATGATTTTTGAACGACATGCAAATTTAAAATATAAGTATGGAAACAGACATTTTTGGTGTCGTGGATATTATGTGGATACGGTGGGAAAGAATGCAAAGAAAATACAAGAGTATATTCAAAACCAATTAAAAGAGGATTTAGAATATGATCAAATGACATTAAAAGAATATATAGACCCGTTCACGGGTGAGCCGGTAAAACAAAACAAAAAATAATGAGCCCTTAAGGGCTCTGTAGAAGAAAGTTTGTGCGGCTGTAGAACTTTTTCGATGAGCCTTTAGGCTCCAATGTCGGTAATAACCCCTTATAGGGGTAGAGCAAGCCACCGGCTAAGCCGGTGGTCTTGACTCTGCATTTCTTTTTAAGTTATCTGCCGGTATTCCTTATTAGACAGTTCATAGATATCGTTGCCCTAGCTGTCAATTGCCACAAAAGCAGGAAAATCTCGAACAATAAAATTCGTGAATAGCCTCCGTACCCATATCATCATTATAAAATACACGGCACGAAATCGCGGAATTGGAAATCCTGGCTCCCAATTAAGGAAAACTGATGGTGCAGATGTTTCGTATTATGCCATAATGAAAGATAGCACTCACAAAATGGAGTCAATTAAAACAAACGGAGTAATTGAGGGAAGAGAATATGTTACAGTTGAAAAGGGAGACTATTTAGAATTACAATGTTGTTATATTATAGAGTAAATAAAAACCGCCTGGTAGTACCACATTGCATACCTATATACACTCCACTGACACAATGGCATCAAAGAGAGTGGACATATTTGAAAAGGCGGCTACCATTTGACAACGCATGAAAATTCAGTTGTCAAATGGTAGTTACAGCCTACGGTTGCCAGTACATCTTTAGTCAGGAGGTATTACTTAGTAAATCAAGGAGGTTTCTATGAGAATAGCAATATTTACCCTGGGTTCCAGAGGAGATGTTCAGCCTTATGTTGCCCTTGCTAAGCAGGCAGTAAAAAGGGGGCACAGTGCCATCATTTGTACCGGTCAAACCTTTGAAAAGCTTATTAAGGAAAATGGTGTGGAATTTGCGAAAGCAGAAAGTGATCTAATGGCACTACTTGAGACCAAGGAAGGAAAGAATATCCTTAATAATGCCGGGAAACATATTATGAAAACCATGAAATATATGAAAGAAGTCATTAATCCTGCCTACAGGAAAAGTCTGGATCAATTTTGGACTGCTGCTCAAAACCTACAGGAAAAGTCTGGATCAATTTTGGACTGCTGCTCAAAACCTCAGCTGATCATTCCGTTTTCCGTAGATCAGCCCTTCTGGGCAAACAGGTTATTTAAAATGGGCTATGCATTAAAGCCTCTGTATGAAAAGACATTGCAGGTACAGGATCTCATTCAAAGCTTTAAGGATATGGAGATTTCAGCGAATATATCGTCAGCTAATAAGATAAAAGTATTAATTGAAAGTGAACGCGGAACAGATAATACCATTGATTATCTTGAAAAGATTCATCAAAATTGGAATTTAGGATCAAATAGAAAAGTAATGTCTTATTGAATTGCTGGAAAACAGTAAGAATATTTCTCTACCGGTTTGGTTTCACAGATGATGAAGAACATTTCCTGATTGGTTTTCACCTTTCATGTAACGAAAAAACAGGAAAGAAATCCGCTTTTCAGTGGCGGATTTCCTTCCCGGCTGGCACTCGCTTCACAAAGGTATAACAAACTAGACTTTTTCGCGTGCCAAGGAAGGCTTCGCCCCCTTTGGATACCACTGAAAATTATACTTATTGTCAAATCGATCTGTCTTCATCGCCTATTTTTCTTTATCCTCATATTTATAATCACGATTCCAATAAAAATAATAGTTACGAAAAGCTTCGATTAAACACATAATGATAGTTACTCCCAACAAAATTAAGCCTTCTATTGAAGAGAATAACCACCTTGCATTATTTTTTCCACTTGTAACAATAATCAATAACGCAACAAGAATTCCTGGTAAGTAAATATGAAGAATCCGTAACCATTTTTTTCTACCATGCTTGTATTCCTCTTCCGTTTCTGCCAAATCTTTTCTTGTACATCTAATTATTGCTACTGGAAGCCCTCCTCCTCTTGCGTAATTTCTTTCAGCACTATACTCTATCCCATCAAGCGTGAATTCTGGATACATCCCTTTCTTTGTGATTTCAATCTCCATATCTCGTTCCATTGCATATTTGTAAAGTACATTTTCAAAATCATAGCTATTTATTATCGCATCATCTGGAGTAAAAGTAATGACTTTCTCATGTTCATAATCAATAACTTCCATGTAATCCTTAATCCATGAAGTAAAAAAGTGCTCTTTTTCCATCCTTTGTAGATATTCTTCTACATTTAATTCATCTATAGTAATCTGCTTTTTCTTTAATGCCTTGCAAAACTCAATTGCATTTTTGTCATCACTTATTCTTTTTTCTAATATATGCTGTTGTTTGTCCAAGGAATTTGACAAGTTCTCCTTCTCACGCAAAACTAGTTTAATTTGTTCTATTGGCATATCAAGCATGCGGAGCATCTTAATTACTTTTAGTATTCTGACGTCATTCTCTGAATATTCTCGATATCCGTTATCAGGATTACGTTTTGTTGAAAACAATTCTGCTTTTTCATAAAATCTTATATTTTGTGCAGTTACTCCTGTCCTTTTTTCCATTTCTTTAATGTTCATAGATATACCTCCTTTTTATGAGGTGATTGTAAACCCTATACAAACTATAAGGTCAATAGAAATATATAAAAAGTTAACCTATCATCTTAAAAAACTTAAGTACATTCATAATCGCATCTTCCTTCTCCGGCGTGTATTTGGGTTGTCTTGCATCTTCTGATTTGGGTTTATTGAAATTCTCTCGTCCTATGATGCCACATTTCTGTTTTACCTGTGCAAATTATAACACCATTCAAATTTTTATTGTTTTTGTCAATTCGCTTTGCCATTCGAGCATAGCATCGTCCATCTTATCTGCTGTTGAATCTGGCGCCTCCCTACAAGCTTCTTTTAATATGGTACTCATAAAATAGTTATATCACGATCCTTAAAACAATTCAGTAAATTTTCCATATATCCTTTCCCCCCTATTTTCATTTTACTCAAAAATATAGGACTTTTACCATTAGTATCAATTTTCTCCGATTTGTTCACATAATCCGGCGAAACTCAATACTTTTTGGCAAAAGCCCTATTTTAACATTTTGGCATTACCCCATCTCCGTCTGAGATTCGGTCACACCAAACAGATTTTTACAAAAACACAACTTAATTTTTCTCAAACAATCCCGCAAGTCCGCATAAAATCAAGCTTTCCGCGATAGCAGACAGACGGTCTCAACGTTAGCCGTAGAAGGAAACATATCCACACAGCACGCCTTAACCACCTCATACCCTCTCATCTGCAGCACTTCCAAATCCCTCACCAGGCTGGTCGGCTTACAAGACACATAAACCAGTCTGTCCACCCCAAAGTCAATAATCTTTCCCAGCGCCTTCGGGTGTATCCCATCCCTGGGCGGATCCAAAATTATAAGATCCGGTTTATCTTCCAGTTCATCAATCACCTTTAAAACATCCCCTGCGATGAATTCGCAGTTATCCAGACCGTTTCTGTCAGCATTCTCTCTGGCTGCTTCCACCGCCTCTTCTACAATCTCCACGCCCACCACTTTTTTCGCAACGGGAGCAATAATCTGGGCAATGGTACCAGTACCGCTGTATAAGTCAAAAACCACCTTATCTTTTGTCTCTCCTACATAGCCTCTTGTTGTTTCATACAAAACTTCCGCTCCCAGCGAATTAGTCTGGAAGAAAGAAAAAGGTGATATCTTAAACTTTAATCCCAGCAATTCCTCATAAAAATAATCCTGTCCGTATAAAATATCAGTCCGGTCACTTTTTACTACATCTGCCAGGCTGTCATTCAATGTATGAAGAATTCCAACAATTCTTCCGTTCAGTTTCAAATTGAGCAGTGCATCCGCAAATGGCTTTAAATCAGGCTCCTCCTGAGTCGTAGTAACAAGATCAACCAGAATCTCTCCTGTTTTCACCGCTCTGCGCACCAGAAGATGACGCAGATAACCAGCATGCTGCATTTTCTTATAAAATCCGATCCCTAATGCTTCAAAATATTCCTTAGCCGCCTTTAATATATCGCAGAAATCAGAATCCACAATCTTACAATCCGTTGTTGTTACTACATCGTAAAAACTGCCTCTCTTATGCATACCCAGGGAAAGAGGGCCATCCTTATATTCGTCCCCAAAGGAAAACTCCATCTTATTGCGGTATTCATCTTCGGTCGGACTAGGTTTAATTCCTTCAAATACGTAATCTCCTGTCACAACACCATCTAACAAGGATTTTACCTGCTGTTCCTTAATCTTTAACTGTTCTTCATAAGGGATGGTCTGATAGGTACAGCCTCCGCATATCCCAAAATGAATGCAGGGAGATTCTGCATATTCCAGAGGAGATTTTTCCAGCACTTCGAGAATCCGACCTTCGCATTTTCCCCCTCTTTTTTTATTAATCGTTACTTTCAGTTTCTGCCCGGGAAGTGCGTGCTTTACACCAATTTTTCCTTCCGGAAGTTCTATCATACCTTTGTCAGGAAAATCAAACCGTCCAATTGTTCCTTCGTATATCTCACCCTTTTTCACTTTTGCTGACTCCTTTTATTCACTTAATTTTCTATTCTGTTACGTAAAAGAGCGTGTCTCACTTTCTGAGGCACGCTCTCCTTTTAATGCCAAATTTTAGTCTTCAGAACTAACTTCCGACTTTTCATCCTCAAAGAAATCATCGTCAAAATCATCATCAAAATCGTCTTCGAAATCTTCCAGATAATCCGGAGTAAAGAAACGATATACGGTATAAGCAATTCCCGCTACTGCAGCCACTGCGCCCATGATCGCAAGTATCCAGAGGATACAGTTTTTCTTCTTTTCTTCCTGTTCTCTTTTATGAAGCAATTCATTCACTCTGCTTGAGTTCATAAGATCTTCCAGTTTGCTCATAGCTTCTTTGCTCATTGCATCAAATCTGTTCATGTCTCCACGTCCTTTCTGAGAGCCCTGCTTTCATTCATATCCTGTTCGGCATAGATTTTTCCTCTTTGCCTGTAGCAGTTATTATACCATTATATTGCCTTTTTTACTATCATTTTTACTTTTTTTTAAAATTTTATATATTTTAAATTATTCTCTCACAAGCTTCAGTTTTGCAAATGAAGCAAACATTTTTTTGACACCTGACTGATCAAAGTGAACCGTCACCTCGAAATCTCGTCCGCCATCTTTTATTTCTTTAACCTCACCAATTCCGAATTTGATGTGGCTGACTCTGTCGCCCTCTTTATAACCAAGAGAAAGCGGCTTTTCCACTGTAAATGCTTTTCCAAATCCAGGTGTTGATGCAGGCGCTGATGTTTTTGATGCGTATGCGTTACTTCCTGGTCCAAAGCTGCTGACACCTGCAGTCCGCCCTGTTGTCGCACTCTTTCCCCATGGGAGGGTGCTGTCGTCAAAATCGGACTGTGCTCTGGACGAAAGCCTTTGATCCAGCTTACTGGAGTCCAACAATTCCTCTGGAATTTCTTCCACAAAACGGCTGATCTTTGAATATCTGGTTTCACCATTAACCATACGCTGTCTGGCTCCGGTCATCATAAGGAAATTCTGAGCCCTTGTAATCCCAACGTAACAAAGTCTCCGCTCTTCTTCCACATCCTCTTTATTATCCGAAGAAATAGCCATCATGCTGGGGAATAAACCATCCTCCATACCGCTTAAATAGACTCTTGGGAATTCCAGACCCTTGGCACTGTGCAGTGTCATGAGCGTGATTCGGTTTTCTGATTCATCCACTCGGTCTATATCGGCGACAAGGGCAACTTCCTCCAGAAACTCACTTAATTCCACATGCTCATGCTCACCTTCATAGCTGATTGCTTTATTAATCAACTCCTCTATATTTTCAAGGCGTGTCTGATATTCAATCTCTCCCTCTGCTTCCAATTCCTTCTGGTATCCGGTTTCATCAAGAATATCTTCAATCAGTTCATGAATACTGTAGGTTTCTTCCGTCAGCCGGACTCTGAAA
Source organism: Lacrimispora sp. (assembly GCA_029256305.1). Taxonomy (GTDB): domain Bacteria; phylum Bacillota; class Clostridia; order Lachnospirales; family Lachnospiraceae; genus Lacrimispora. The sequence goes on from JAQSYE010000242.1 coordinate 6,664, forward strand.
TCTTCTATCTTTGCCGTAAATCCCAGAACTTTATCCGCTGTTTTTCCCAATCCCGGAACGGCTTTCGCCCTGCAGAATGCATCGTATATTCCCATTTCCCGTTCGGAAGCGAATGCCTGCACCTTTCCGATACTGGTCGCTCCGATACCCCTTTTCGGTACATTGATTACTCTTAAGACAGACAAATCATCTTTTCCGTTTGCGATTGTTTTTAAATAAGCCAAAATATCTTTGATTTCTTTTCTCTGGTAGAAATTAACGCCACCCACCATACGGTAGGGAACATTATGCTGAAGGCATTTTTCCTCGATCAGACGGGACTGGGCATTGGTCCGGTAAAGAACTGCGCAGTCCTGGTAGCCAGAGGCGCTGTTTAATATATCGCGGACAATCGCATCTGCCTCTTCTGTGGCATTTTCAAACTGCTTAAACTGAACCAGCTGTCCTTCTTCATTGGACGTCCATAAGGTTTTATCCTTCCGCCCTCTGTTATGGCGGATCACCTCATTGGCAGCCTGTAAAATGTTCCGACTGGAGCGGTAATTTTCTTCCAGCTTGATTACCTTTGCACCGGGATATGATTTTTCAAAATTTAAAATGTTTTCGATATTCGCTCCACGGAACTTATAGATGGATTGATCGTCATCGCCTACTACACACAGGTTTTTGTATTTTCCCGCAAGCAGACCGATTAAACGAAACTGAGCTGTATTGGTATCCTGATACTCGTCCACC
>JAQSYE010000243.1 GCA_029256305.1 Lacrimispora sp.
GTTCATAGAGTTCATATCGCTCATGCAGTTTCTCCTAAAAATGCCCATATATAATTGTAGTATACATCAAATCAGAGAGAAACGCATTAAGTTTTTCTAGGGAAGACGCAATTTCTGACCCGCAACTATCTTATTTTCGTCTTCCAGTCCATTCAGTTCACAAATTTCCTTTAATTTATTAACACTCTTGTATTCGGCAATACAGATCCCGTACAGAGTCTCCCCTTCTACCACCGTATGGATCCGCTGGCCGTCCGTTGCTACCGCTTCCGTTGCAGGGGTCGTCTCAGGTTTGGCTGCCTGTGTCACTTTTTCTTCCGTTACCTTTTGTACTGCCGCTCCTGTCTCTGCGGCGGCGGCGGTTTCTGCCGCTGATTCCCCAACCTGTGCCGCACCCTCCGGCTTGGTCTCAGACATGGTTTCCTTATTGACTGCAGAGGTCGGATAAACTTCCCCATCCGCTTCCTCTACCACAACTCCGGATTCCTTTTTCTCTCCCTTTTGCTGTGCCTTATCTCCCAGAAGTATCTTTTCTGCCTTGGCAGGAATTGCAGAGACTACTACACTTTCCATGCTGCGCATCCGTTCGTAGTTGTTAAACATAACAATTCCGCCAGCTAATACGACAACTGACATGGCCATGCACATGCCCCGGAGAAGTCCGACAGTCTGATGCCTGTCCACTGCTTCTTCCTTGTTTTCGCCCATTCGCTTGCGGAATTCTTCAATAACCTTATCATTTGTATCAGTTTCGATACGCTTTACATCCTTACGCAGCACCATATAGTCCTGCATCATCTGATTTCGTTCATAATAGATGCTGTACCCCTGAAGCTTATAAAAACCATCTTCCGAGGTTACATAAATTGTTTCGTCCCCCTCTGTTCCACAACTTAGATACATTAGTTTGTTGGGACCTCCAAAATACTGCATGTGCTGCTTCCAGTAATTTAAAGGACTCAAATCATCTCCAGGACTTCCACATATAAACCAGCCCTGTATGGATCTTTTTGGAAAAAGCTGTTCCATGTTCTGGGAGGCTCGTTTCCACGACAGCTCTGTAAAGGACACCTTACGCCCATCTTCCGTCACATCTTCCATCTCCAGTGCTCCGTCAATGAAGATATACGGCATTCCGTCATTTAACTCCATACTGCCTAGTAGAAGTCCCACCCGCAGTCTTTGTCCACTTACAGGAAAAAGACGTTTTAAATATGTGTTGACATAATCCTCTACATATAATTTTACGATTTCATCCCGTTCCCCAATCTGCCTGATGTTTTTCGGCAGCTTTGGGAACGGATTGTATAATTCACCCATTGGCTCACCCCGCTATTTTATTTAATCCAATGAATCATAGCATAGGGTATTTGAAAAACGTGTCAAAGAAAGTACGAGTTTTCCCATAACTTTTCGACAAGACAGATACTGCGACTGATGCAGTCTGCCATACGCATAACAACAGAAAGCCGGATACTCTGAAGCATAAGCGGATCATAATTGCCGCAGCTTCCCACGATACCCGTTATAAATATATCGCCTACAGACCGAAGCTCTTTGCTCACTCCAAGGCCTGGTTTTAATGCCCCTTTTCCTAGGGTGACATAACCAATGTGCTCTATATTTCCAACCGAAGCATCCACTGCCACTACCACATGATTGGGGTATCGCAGTTTCAGAATCGTCTGATAGGTTTCTAAATTCATGGCATGAACCGGGCGCTCTAGCGTACCCATTATTTCCAAATGCTCCAGTCCCATATCATTTAACTTATAACCAATTAAGGGCCCAAGGCTGTCTCCTGTGGAACGGTCGGTACCAATGCATAAAAACAGCACACCAGCCGATTTTCCATTCTCCTGCTCCGAGCATATCATGTTGTAAAGTCTGGATGCAAACTCCTCTGCTTCAAAGGTCTGCCTGGTGTCATAGTAAAAAACATCCCGATTTCCCCGGATCGCAATTCTTTCCCATAATTTCATAATATACTGCCCTGCTGTCCTTATTTTTCTCTGTTCTATTATAAGCCGGGTTCTCTGGAATTATTCACCCCATTCCTTTAGAAAAATGCAAAAAAAGTACAGGCCTGCCATTTGTCCCGGCGGGTTCCTGTACCTTCATTTTATTCTTTCACACTATTATAAACTTCCTTGGCTTCACTAATGGTTAATGCCTTCCCCATTCTTATAATATCGGCCAGTTCGTCAAGTTTTTCCGGTATCATATATTCAGATCCGATATAAGATGCATAATTATCATTGATAAACAGCGTCTGCTCCTTAACCCGTATCTGAGCTTCCTTCCAGTTATTAACCGCCACTTCGTGCTCGTTCTCAAGCTGTGAGATCTTTTCTCTCTTACTGCTGGCGATTTCATCGGAAATAATAGTACTTGTCACTTTATCAAATGTATTTAACGCATCCTGTTTCTTGTCCGCAATATCCGCAAGGTCCTGCTCTGTCTTAGCAATCTCATCATCGAACTTTTCCAGATTATAGACCGTCTCGTTCCGGTCCTTTTTTATAGAGCGGATAATGGAGCGGAGCTTTCTTCGGTTAAGCTTTATGGAATTTTTAATCGTTCTTCCTTTTTTTAAAGCCTCCGGATGCCGGACTCTGGTCCGGTTATTAATCAGAATGTAAATTCCTCCAAAAAGCAGAATGGAGACAAAATAAATACCCGCCAGGTAAAATACGTTTCTTTCCGGTATCAGAAAATAGATACCGCAGGGAATGGCAAGAAAGAAAATGAGTGCAGTAATAAGCAGTATAAAAATTTCAGAAAATCCCCTGGTTAAAAAAAGCGCATAATACCAGGTGCTTTTACAGTAAGACGGGACATGATCCCGCTTAAAAACAGATTTTAACTCCACAAACAACTCCTTGTTTTTATCCTTAAGCTCCTGAGTCTCCTCTTCAATCCGTTCCTTTACACCTTGGGTTTTTGCTTTCTCCCGTTTACTCCTTAAACGCTTTAAGTGGTCCTGTTCCTTATCGATCTCTCTGTCATAGGTATCGTTAATTTCCTGAACCCTTTTTTTCACCGTAAGGCTGATGGCATCGGTCACAGCCTTTCTCTCTGCTTCCACTTCTCTTAAAAGACTCTTCTCTTCCTGACGGTGTTTCTCCAGCAAACTCTTACTCACCGATAGTTCCTGAACGGCTCTGCATGCCTCTCCAAGAAATCCAACCTGATCTTCTATAGGCTGTGCCATCTTTTGTCTTCCTCCTTCGGTTTTTCCTCTCACAATTTTATCATAGGTTGATTTGTTTTACAATGTCCTGTATTTCTTCCTTGCCATATTCGTTTTCGAATGTGGGCAAAATTAATAACCGATACTCGGATCGTTAAGGATACAGTCATCTGTATCTCCGATTACAGTCTTTCCAGAACTTCCATGGTCTTTCAGTCTCTGGATGAAATCTGCTATCAGTTTGATCTTGGAAAGCCCATATGGCTTGATTCCACTGTTAAGGGATTTAAAGTTCATTCAAAAGCACGATTCACTCAGGATAATTTTATGGAACCCATTGAGTTTGATTTTCTGGAAATACAGATTATAGAAGAATAATTTTTACTTAATTTATTGGTATTAAAAAAAGTCCTCCACTCACATGGCAGGACTTTTTTATATTCTAAAGCATATTATAATCTCTTTAAAAGCTCTTCTCTCTCCTTCTCAAACCCAGGCTTGCCAAGCAGAGCAAACATATTCTTTTTATAACTTTCCACACCAGGCTGGTTGAATGGATTCACTCCCAAAATATAGCCGCTTACACCACAGGCATATTCAAAGAAGTAAAACAGCTGCCCTAAGCTGAATTCATCCTGAGCCGGAATGCTAACCATCAGATTCGGGACATCTCCGTCACTGTGCGCCAGAATCGTTCCATTCATCGCGCTCTTATTAACGAAGTCCACGCTCTTTCCCGCCAGATAATTCATTCCGTCTGCATCAACCTCTTCTTCCTTTAAAAGGATCTCTGCAGGAGATTCTTCCAAGTTTAATACAGTTTCAAACATAATTCGGGACCCATCCTGAATAAACTGTCCCATAGAGTGCAAATCTGTGGTTAAATCCACTGCTGCTGGAAAAATACCTCTCTGATCTTTTCCCTCGCTTTCTCCAAACAGCTGTTTCCACCACTCGGAAACATAATGAAGGCTTGGCTCATAATTTGCCACGATTTCAACATTTTTTCCTTTTCTTAAAAGAATATTGCGAACCGCTGCATACCGGAGAGCACCGTTTGACTCATAAGGTGCATTTACTGCCTCCACTCTGGCTGCTGCCGCGCCTTCCATCAATTTATCAATATCAGCACCAGATACTGCAATCGGAAGAAGGCCAACTGCCGTAAGTACTGAGAAACGTCCTCCAACATCATCCGGAACAACAAACGTTTGATAACCCTCCTGGTCCGCTAAATTCTTTAACGCGCCCTTCGCCTTATCCGTAGTGGCATAAATCCTTTTATTTGCCTCTACACGTCCATACTTTTCGATCAGCAGATCCTTAAATACACGGAATGCAATTGCAGGCTCTGTGGTTGTACCTGATTTGGATATAATATTAACGGAGAAATCCTTTCCTTCCAGCACATCCTTTAAATCCTGTATATACTTGCTGCTGATGCTGTTGCCGACGAAATAAATCTCCGGAGTTTTACGCTTTCCTTTTGGTAATACGTTATAAAAGCTGTGGGATAAAAATTCGATCGCTGCTCTTGCACCAAGATAAGAGCCGCCAATCCCGACGACAAGCAGTACATCAGAATCACTCTGAATTTTTTCTGCTGCCGCCTTTATTTCCTGGAATTCTTTTTTATCATAATTGACCGGTAGATCAATCCACCCCAAGAAATCATTACCTGCACCAGTTTTGTTCATCAGCACATCCTTCGCACACAGTACTGTGGCTTTCATGTTATCCATTTCTTCTGCTGATACAAAACCTGCTGCTCTGGAATTATCAAAAACTATATTTCCCATTGCTAATATTCTCCTTTTCCTATTATGTCAGGTTCCTGTCTGCCTGTTTAGGAAAATTATATCATAGAACACATCGAAATGCGACTTTATTTTCATCTGCCCTCCGAACGTTCATGTTAAATACTCCTGGAGAATTTCGCCAATCAACTTCAATTCATCCGGATTTAAATCCTTAAGCCAGTCCTCTCCCTGCCGGTTTCCCCGCTCTTTTTCCCTGCTTGCTGCAATCTGTTCCAGACTTTTTTTTAAATAGTCCACATCACGGACGGAACCTTTTACTTCCGATGCATCCATGGATTCTCCTCTCATTGGCAAACGCTCCATTTCATCAGAATATTCCTCCGCCTGCTTTTGAGGACGGTTGCGCACCCTCTGTCTGGTGCCTCTCCTTTCGGTCTTTCGGTCCGGCTCAATTTCCGGCTCTGCTGCACCTCTTGACTGTGCCGCGTAGATAGAACGGATATTTTCACGGGGCTCTAGCCGCGGTCCCGGCATGGAAGCCGATTCCTCCCGCTCCTGATCCAACCGGTAGATCAGCGTATTCTCCAGATAATTGTCCAGTGCTGCAAACAGCTGCTGGCGCTTTTCTGTGATTCCCGCACCATGGTCCACCAATATGGTAAACAAACCTGCCATAATTCCAACCGAACCATATAATACTATGTAGTAAGGATCCGCCCGGTACCAATAAGAACCAAATGCGGCGGCGCCACCCGCTAAGAAACACCAAAGTGTCATTTGATTGGAAAACATGTTCCATCCATGGAGTGTGATACCCATATGTTTAAAATCGTACATCTGCCTTTCCAAATAAGGCTTGACCCTGGGAATCCCCTGGTTCATCTGATAAGTTGATTCGGTCTTCTGTTTAAATGAACGAAGATTCCTGTTTTTGGTGAGGGTCAGATTGTCTGATTCTTTAATCAGTCTTTTGTAGAGGTTACGTGTTAGCCATCTGGTAATAATGCCAATGCCGCAGAAAACTGCCAGCACGTATAACGCTTTGCCTGTCTGTAAAAATTCCAGCATAATAATAGCTCCCCTTTCTTCCCGGCATCTCCGGGTGATAGGTTTATTATAAACACCCGGACTGCCTTTGGGAAGATGAGAGAGCCTAGAATCGTTCGTCAAATCCTGTCAGGATTCGATTCTTAAGTTAATCTGAATATTTTTCCGACATAGCTAAAATAAGGTTCACGGAAGCTTTTACTGCCTTTTGTTCAAACTCGCTATAGTCCATATTTGCGCTGTCATCCGCCTTATCTGAGATTGCTCTGATAATAAGAAACGGTATGTGATTTAAGTAGGCCGTCTGTGCAATAGCAGCCCCCTCCATCTCAGTGCAAAATCCTTGAAATGTATCAGAGATCCAGGTCTTTTTAACCCTGTCAGAAACAAACTGGTCCCCTGAAACCACTCTTCCTTTAAAAATTCCAACTTCAGGATTTACCTCTTTGCAGCAATTCTCAGCCAGATTACGAAGTTTTTCATCTGCATGAAATGAAAATTCCTTCATCTGGGGAATCTGTCCTGCCGGGTAACCAAAGCCGGTTGCATCCATATCATGATGCACTACATCTGTAGAAAGCACTACATCTCCAATATTGATCTCATTTTTTAAAGAACCAGCAATTCCTGTATTAATTACAGCACTTACCTGGTAATGATCCGCCAGAATCTGAGTGCAGATGGCTGCATTGACCTTTCCAATACCACACCGGACCACAACTGCATTAAGCCCTTTTAATGTTCCTTTATAAAAATCCATTGCCGCTATGGTTTCAACCGTTACGTCCTTCATAGATTCTTTTATTTCTGCCACTTCCACATCCATTGCTCCGATAATCCCTAACATAGCAGTCCTCCTTTATGTTTATTCATTGTTTCATCGGCTACCGTATTATTATAACGGAAAACGGAGCAATTGTGTTAATAATTTCAATATTTACCGGACGTATGATCATAAACAGCAGAATGATTTAATACCGGTTCCACACTCTTTACAGCAAAGGATTCTATGCCTGTGCTGCCAGATACAGCAGAAAGCTTAAATTTAGAAATCTGTTCCCTAAGAATCTGTGCCTGTGCAGCAAGTTCCTCACTGGAAGCAGAGCTTTCTTCTGCTGTTGCAGCATTGGTCTGTACGACTGCGGAAACCTGGGAAAGTCCCTGGTTAATCTCAACAATGGAGTTTGCCTGATCCTGAGTATCGGATTCAATCTGTTTAATGGCTTTATCAACCATATCCGCTTTTATAGCAACATCATCTAAAAGCTTTAAGCTTTCATTGGCCATCCGCTCGCCTTCTGCTACCTTATCCGTAGATTTCTGTACCAGATCCGCCGTCTGTTTGGCCGCTTCCGCTGACTTTGCAGCCAGATTTCTCACTTCATCTGCAACTACCGCAAAGCCCTTACCCGCCTCTCCGGCTCTGGCTGCTTCTACTGCCGCATTTAATGCCAGAATGTTAGTCTGGAAAGCAATATCCTCTACAATCTTTGTAACCTTGGATATTTCTTCAGAAGAATGACTGATTTCTCTCATTGCTCCATTCAGCTGTTTCATCCGGTTATTACTCTCGCCTACGCCCTGACCGGCCAGTGCCACAGATTCCGTTGCATTACGCACGGACACTGTATTTCTTTCCGCCTTTTCAGTTACGCTGTGAATTGATGCTGTCAGCTCTTCTATCGTGGCTGCCTGCTCTGTTGCACCGGATGCAAGTGCCTGGGAAGCATCAGAAACCTGACCTGCCCCGGAATTAACCTGTTCAGCAGCCGTATGTATCACCTGCATGGTTGCGTTAAGAGAAGCAATTGTACTGAGTAAAGACTGTTTGATTGCAGAGAAATCCCCAACATAATCTAAATCGACCGTAAAGCTCATATTACCATGTGATAGCATGGTCAGTTTTGAAATAATATCTTCTATATATGAAATAAGTCTTGCATTTGTGGAACGAATGCTGTCTGCCATACGTCCCAGCTCATCGTGGCTTTCGTAGTGAATTTCCGAATGAAGATTTCCTTCTGCCATTTTTTTATAAACTTCTTCTATTTCTCTGACCGGCTTTAAAATTGCCCGTGTCAGTATAAGAATAATGAAAAGGGTCGTCAAAACAGATACCACCAGTACCACTAATAGAATTACCCATGACTCTGCAATAATGCTTTTTGCCGTTTGTTTCTGTATATCTGCTTTCTGAGCACCAACCACATTCATCTGTTCCATTATATCCGTAATCTGATTAAAAGGCGGTAAGAATTCATCCTGGAAAATGGTATAGGCTTCTGATGCATCTTTTTTGGACGGATCGTTTAGCAGTTCCAGAATTTTATTACGCGCTACTTCTGCCTCTTGTACATGCTGATTTACATCTGCTATGTTTTTATCATTTGCTGCGCTTCGCTGGTTTTTAGCAAACTTGTCAAAAACCTCCATAAAATTCTGTGCGCTTTTGCCGGACATTTCAAGAGAAGCCTTATAATCTTTACCTGACTCTTTCTGAAGAAGTGCCATCAGCAAAAATCTCTGAACAGACACAGCTTCCCGCTGAGCCACTAAATTGTTATAGGTAAGAGGATAGGTGAATTTTGAGTACAATTCAACCTGGTTTCCTATTTTGGATATACTGCTGGCAGAAGTCCCCAGCGAAATAAGCAATATTAAAAATACAACACTAAACCCTACTGATAATTTCCATTTAACCGATAAATTTCTCATCAATACCTTAAACCCTTTCTTGTCACTCATAAATGTACCTCCCATTATGTATTTATTTTAAAGCCAATCTATCTCTGAACAGCGAAAAATCCAGGT
>JAQSYE010000018.1 GCA_029256305.1 Lacrimispora sp.
ACCGCGCATAATAATCCGCTTACAACTTTCTTCTTCATATTTCCCTCTCCTTTTCTGATATTACTATCATGAAATATTAGCATTACCAACCGATTCCCCTGTAATAAGTTCGCCCTCCACAATGATCTGTTCCGTGAAAGTCGTCTTAGGTTTATCGATCGTGCTTATCAATTTTTTAGCGGCCTGCATACCAATTGCCGATGTGTCCTGACGAATGGTAGTAAGCCTTGGGTTTAAAATCAGTGATAATCTGCTGCCGTCATAACCGGCGATTGAGATATCATCTGGAACCCTTAAATTTCTCTTCCGGATTTCATTGAGTCCACCGATCAGTGCGGTATCATCCGGATATAGAATACAGGTTGGTGGATCTTTTCTGTCTAATAATTCACTGGTACATGCCATAGCCTGGCTGACATCAAGATAATCTGCTTCCAGTACATAATCATCTGGTACTGAAAGTTCCCGGCTTTCAAGAAATCGATAGAAGCTGGTGAGTCTGGCTTTTGTAACGGTAGTGCTCGCCTGTCCGTGTATGTAGGCAATCTTTCTATGTCCTTTTTCATAAACATAGTCCATCAGGCTCTGAATGCCCTTTACGTTATCGGACAATACAGAAGAACAGTTTTCGTTGATGTGATCGATTGTTACAACGGGAATGTCCCCGTTTAATAGTTCAACCACTTCAGGGTTGTCAAATTTAACACAGGCAATCACCACTCCGTCTACATTTCTGTATTTGCAGTGTTCATAATAGGAAACTTTCTTTTTTCCTATCTGCCCATTAATAAACGTGATATCATAACCCTGCTTTTCCGCCTCTACCTTAAATCCTTCAAGAACCGCGGCAAAATATTCATGAGTCAGACCGCTGTTAGCCTCATCAACAAACAGAACCCCTATGTTATAGCTTCTGTTTGTCTTTAAGGATCTTGCTGCAGCATTGGGAAAATACCCCAGTGTTTCCGCTGCCTGCTTAACTCTTATTTTAGTACTCTCCCCGATGTCGCTCTGATCATTAAGCGCCTTGCTCACTGTGGCAACGGATACACCGCAGTGCTGTGCCAGTTCTTTCATAGAAATCATATGTCTCATCCTTTTAACTTAATCGTTTTCGTATTTTCACTATACCCCTTTCTCTACTAAAAATCAATATGTATTTTCTTTTTTGTCTAGTTTAAATAGATTTTACTGATTGTTTTAGTGCATATTTACTATATATATTTAGCATAATTATTTTATCTTTTATAAATTGCAAATTTACTCTTGTTTTTTTTCTCAACCCGCGCTATTATGACGGTATAACTCCCTATTATCTTTCTTAATCGTTTTCGAAAAATGTCGTTTTTAGGGATTTGGGTCATCCAACAGGAAGGAGTTATTCAACTATGAAATATGGATATTTTAATGACCAGGACAAAGAATATGTAATTACTGCCCCAGATACTCCTCTGCCGTGGATCAACTATCTGGGAAGCGAGGATTTCTTTTCGCTGGTCTCCAATACCGGAGGGGGATACAGCTTCTATAAAGATGCTAAGATGCTCCGGCTTACAAGGTACCGTTACAATAATGTTCCTCTGGACAGCAACGGACACTACTACTATATTAATGAGAACGGCACCATCTGGAATCCGGGTTGGCAGCCCACAAAGACTCCGTTAGATTTTTATGAATGCCGCCATGGACTTGGAGTGACCCGTTTCACTGGGAAGAAAAATGGTTTATGCGCCAAGGTAACAGCTTTTGTACCATTAGGAGACTCCTGCGAAATCAACCAGGTAACATTAAAGAATGAAAGTAGTACATCAAAAGACTTCACCCTTTATTCTTACGTGGAATTCTGTCTGTGGAATGCTATGGATGATATGACCAACTATCAGCGAAATTTTAGTACCGGTGAGGTGGAGGTTGAAGGTTCCGTCATTTACCATAAAACAGAATACAGAGAAAGAAGAAATCATTATGCCTATTATTCCGTCAATACAGATATTCAGGGCTTTGATACTGACAGGAATACGTTTGTAGGCGTGTATGGATCCAATCAGAATCCGGCCATGGTGGAAAAGAATGCTTCCGGTAATTCCATGGCAAGCGGCTGGTCCCCCATCGGTTCTCACCGGATCACACTCCATTTAGAACCTGGAGAGGAAAAAACCTTTGTCTTTATTCTTGGCTATGCCGAGAATGAGCTGGACTTAAAATGGAGTGCTCCAGATATCATTAACAAAGCTCCATCTAGCGCTGTGTTAGAAAAATACCGCACTGCTTCGGACATTGATGCTGCACTTGAAAAACTGAAACAATATTGGACAGATCTTCTCTCCACTTATAGCGTAACGCTGGAGGAAGAAAAAACGGCGCGCATGGTTAACATCTGGAACCAGTATCAGTGCATGGTAACCTTTAATATGTCCCGTTCCGCCTCCTATTACGAGTCAGGAACAGGAAGAGGTATGGGATTTCGTGATTCCTGCCAGGACTTACTTGGTTTCGTTCACATGATACCGGAACGGGCGAAAGAACGTATCATCGATATCGCCTCTACCCAGTTTGAAGACGGAAGTGCTTACCACCAATATCAGCCTCTTACCAAAAGAGGGAATATGGACATCGGAAGCGGTTTTAATGACGATCCGCTCTGGCTTATCGCAGGTGTGAGTGCATATATACGCGAAAGCGGCGACTGGAATATCTTAAATGAAAACGTTCCTTTCGATAACGATGCCAGCAAGAGTCAGACTTTAATGGAACACTTAAGACGTTCCTTTGGATTCACAAGATCCCATTTAGGACCTCATGGTCTCCCTCTCATCGGGCGTGCCGACTGGAATGACTGCCTGAATTTAAACTGCTTCTCAATGGAGCCAGGAGAATCATTTCAGACCTCCGGACCTTCTGAGGGACCTGTTGCTGAATCTTTGATGATCGCGGGAATGTATGTGAAGTACGGAAAAGAATATGCCGAAATATGCCGTTTGACAGGATTGGAAGACGAAGCCAGGGAAGCAGAGGCTTCTGTAAAAGAGGTTTATGATGCTGTCATTCAGTCCGGTTGGGATGGGGAATGGTTCTTGCGAGCCTATGATGCTTTCGGCAATAAAGTTGGTTCCAAAGAGTGCAAAGAAGGACAGATTTTTATTGAACCTCAGGGATTTTGCGTAATGGGCGGAATTGGAATTGAAGAAGGTCTGGCAAAAAAAGCTCTGGACAGCGTACAGGAACGACTTGAAACCACCTACGGAATCGTACTTCATCAGCCAGCTTATCAGACTTACCATAAGGAGTTAGGTGAAATATCTTCCTACCCGCCGGGATACAAAGAAAATGCCGGCATCTTCTGTCACAATAACCCGTGGATTTCCATTGCAGAAACCATGATTGGCAGAGGAAACCGTGCATTTGACATTTACCGCAAAACAGCCCCAGCTTATACAGAGGAAATCAGTGAGATTCATAAAACAGAGCCTTACTGCTATTCCCAAATGATAGCCGGTAAAGATGCTGCTAATTTTGGTGAAGCAAAAAACAGCTGGCTGACCGGTACTGCAGCCTGGACCTTTGTCTGTATTTCCCAGCACATTCTGGGCATACGTCCTGGCTTTCATGGATTAATCGTTAATCCATGTCTTCCGGACTCAATCGGAGAGTTTACTGCTATCCGTAAGTTCCGGGGGGCCAGCTATCACATTCATGTGGTAAGAAAAGGCGAAACAGGAAATAGAATCTCTTCTTTCCTGGTAGATGGTGTTGCCATTGATGGTAATGAGATTTCATTCCAGGATGGTAAAAAAGAATATCGCGTAGATTTGACACTGGAATAATCTTCAGGGGCAAAACCATAATTATGGTTTTGCCCCTTTAAGTTTCTGATCTCTTCTATTCTCTATTCTCTCTCGTAGCTCCATGAGCTTTCGCCATCTGAACATGGAAAGGCAAACCGCTTTCCAGACGCATGACCGCCATAACGGCTATATATGCAAGTTCCTCCGTCTTTTTGTCGAGTCCGCTTGCTGAATCAAGCTTCTGAACCATCTCCATCCATGGGCCCTGAACCTCCGGTGCTTCCTGTGCAAATACTGAAAATGCTTTACTTACCTGCATGCTTTTTACCCCTCTCTTATGTGTACCGTCGTTTATTCGTGAGAAAACTGATCCTTCCAGGCGGGCAGCCTCTTCATACTATTCACTGCAATTTTCTCTGCTGCTGCCTCATCAAAGCCCTGTGACTCCATAATAAATTTTGTCATACCGGTTTTTGCCTCTTCAAATGACCTCATGGTTCCATCGGGTCTGGCACAATAAACACAGTAATCTTTCTGTTCGTCGCCTCCTGGAAAATCTGTTTTCTTTTCCATCGGCATACCACAGGCTACGCATACCTTCATATCCCTCTCCTCCTTCACTTCGCAATCAGGCTTAAAAATGTATGTTTTAATTCTTCGGCATAACGGGCCAAAACTGGTTCGTCTGGAGAAAAGAAGTCTTTGTTCCATAAGTAATAATGGATCATACCAAACCAGGTATTAAAAAGCATATGGACAGGAACCTCTTTTACAGTGCCATTCTTCATCTCCCTTGACATTAACAGGTTGAAATGATGGGCAATTGCCGATTGATTATCCGCATACATATACTGCACTTCTTCCGGCAAAAGACTTCTCTCTGTAATCAGGCGCAGATAAAAATCCTCATGATCAATAAGAATCTTTAAATGGGCATCAAGAAAATCGCTGATGCTGGCACTGGATTCTGCCATATCGTGAAACTCAGCAGCAAGGCTGATCTGAAACTCTCCGATAATGCACTCCAGCAGATCATTTAAGGACTGGAAATGGGCGAAGACAGTTCCATGGGAAACTCCTGCCTCTTTGGCAATTCTCGCCGTTGAAGAGGAGAAACCTTCCATTGCATAGATCCGGTATGCAGTATCAATAATCTTTTGCCTGGTACTTTCTTTTTGTATCTCTCTTTTTGATTTCATGTTAATGACCGCCTACTCACTGAGTGTATACTCAATATATATCATTCTTTCATCTTTGTCAACATTATTGCTATAATTATTTTTCTCATCTACTGCCCGAGCCAGTTAATGCTTCTCACCAGTAATACATAATCCCATAAAATCTTTTTTTACTGTTCCTCCGCAGAGTTTGCTTCTACTAAGAAGTTCCTGCATCTCCTCCAGTGTATAAGAAGCTCCCAGCGAAGTAAGAAATCCGGGTCTGATTTCTTTTGGCTTTGTGCTAAAATATACCATATTCCGTTTCAAAATGCCGATATCCCGCCTTAGATCCGTCACGCAGTACCTTCCTCCTTGGCGTAGGACCCTGTAAATTTCATTAAAAACTTCAATCGGGCTTTCCCACTCATGCATGGAACCATTGGATATCACGCAATCAAATACAGCGTCAGAAAATGGCATACTCATTCCATTCCCCTGTACATAGTTGGCGGCAATTCCATACTCTCGGGCATTTTTCTCCGCAATACGGATCATGGACGGACTGATCTCGCATCCGGTTAAAGTTCTAGGATTTACCCGTTTTGCCAGCTCCAGACCTACATAGCCGGGTCCGGGCCCAATCTCCAGAATATCTCCGCCATGAATTCCAGAGGATATCATCTCACTTACCCCATTCCACCCCTTATCTCTCATACCTTTTGCAAATTCATCAAAAATCTCTGCTGTTACTTCATTCTGGATTCCCTCATTCGTTTCGACAATTCTTGCTGCTGTCATAATCCGCTCCTTTCTTTCTGATGGCTTCCGCAGATTCCTCCGCCCAGTTTAATTCGGCCTTGTAATGCATTAGATGATGATTAAATATAATATCAGCATAAATCTTCATATCCTCAGGTATCACCTGTTCCATCTCTGTTCTATGATCTTCAATTCCAATAATCACTCTTTTCAACCTGTCAATATGAAGAGTCAGACTCTGTAAAAAATCCGAAGCGGACAGATATTCAGAAAAATAGAATGCAGCATCTGCATCAAAAACCGGACGATACTTCATATCCAGCGTCTGCTTTAACAACTCCTTGAATTTTACTGCTCCGCTTTCTCCCACATAATATACTGTTTTCTCAGGTCTGGCACTTTGCTTGTCTCTTATGGCTGTTAAAACACCAGACGATTCCATCTTCTCTAGGTGATAATATACATTGGGAAGCTTTATTTTAGTAAAATCCTCCAGCTGCTCTTCCATAATTTTTTTGATCTGATAACCGTGTTGGGGTCCAAACCGCAATAAAATTCCAAGTATATACAAAGGTATCATACGAATTCACTCCTTTAATTTAGTCAGTACTGACTATTTATAATTTTAATTATACTCAGTACTGACTAATTGTCAAGACTATTTTCTCCTCTGAGCGCTGTTATATTAAGATATTTCTGTTTTTTTCCTTATTCTGGTGTTTGTGAGGTATTTGGTCACCCTATTGGCATAAAATGGTTATATACTGTATATAGAAAGGCAGGCTTGTCATGAATAAAATACTGGATAATAATTATTATGACTTTATTATCAGCAACTCCCTGATCCCTTCTAATGACTTATCAGAAAACGTCACTAAATTAAACAGCGAATATTCTCTGCTTCATCTGGCAAAAGCAAACATGCAGGCTTGCGATTTAGGCTTGCACCCATACGAAAATTTCCCCTCCATTTTCACTTTGACTTCCGCAATATCCACGAAACCTCCAGCCACTGCTGCCCTCTCTGACCAATCCTTTTCAAACTATATGGGGCTTGGAGTTGTAATTGGGATAATCGATACAGGAATTGATTACTGCCATCCTGCTTTTCAAAATCACGATGGAACTACGCGTATTCTTTCTATCTGGGATCAAACTGACCAGACCGGCAAACCTCCGTTTGGTTTTTCGTTTGGATCTGAGTATACAAAGAATCATATTAACACTGCTTTAAAATCTCCTCTTCCATTTGATGTTGTTCCCGAAGTGGATACAATCGGGCACGGTACAGCCATCTCCAGCATTATATCGGGAAGCCGTAATAAAGAGAATTCTTTTACAGGGATTGTTCCTCAGAGCAAACTTGCAGTTGTAAAACTGAAAGAGGCAAAAAACAATTTAAAGCAGATCTATTTTATCCCGGAACACTCCCTGTGTTATCAGGAGTCCGATATTATGCTTGGTGTCCGATATCTTCTGGGCGTAGCGGAACAACTGAATCGGCCTTTGATTCTCTGTATTTGCGTAGGCAGCAGTCAGGGAGGACATGATGGGCAAGGACCGCTGGCTTCTTATTTAGACCAGCTCACCAGACAGCCCCATATTGGCACGGTAATTGCGGCCGGTAATGAAGCAGCTCTTAAGAGACATTACTTTTGTTATTCTCATACAGAGTCTTTTTATGGCAGCTTTGATTTAAAAATCGGTAAAGAGGACCGAATGTTCTCCATGGAAATCTGGCCATTTCCAGCCGGACGGATCACCCTTGAACTTTACTCACCTGATTGTGAAATTGTAAGCAGTCACTATACTACAATTAATACCTGTCAGAATTACAGCCTGTCGCAGGGACATAGCTCTGTTTTGGTCAATAACATTATTCTGGAAGGTTCTACAGGAGACCAGATGATCCTGGTTCGTTTTAATAATCCAGTTCCCGGCATCTGGCATTGCCGGGTTAAAAGTGAAGGCAATGAACCATTCTCCTTCCACTGCTGGCTCCCCTCTGGAAACCTCATCTCTCCTGATACATACTTTTATCACTCAGACCAAGCTACAACCATTACTTCGCCTGGAGATGCTCGTGTTCCCCTAACAGTAGCCGCCTATAATCAATTTGACAATTGTATTCTTGAAGAATCAGGCAGAGGATTCTCCCGATTCGGTGAAATTGTTCCAGATGTATCGGCTCCAGGCTTTAGAATCCCCTGCGCTCTGCCAGAAAACCGGTACGGCTCGATTTCAGGTACTGGCGCTGCTGCCGCTCATGCCTCAGGCGCAGCTGCAATGATAATGGAATGGGGATTTATCAGAGGCAACCACACCACTATGACCGGAGTGAAGGCAAACCGCATGATAATACGCTGTGCAAGCCGTGACAATGCCTACTTTTATCCAAATAATATATGGGGATATGGGCGGATTGACATGCACCAGTTTTTCGAACAAATCTCAGCTTTTAACTGATTTTCCTGGATACGCATTCCATATATCACAAAAAGACCTGTGAATCTGGATTCTTCCAGATTCACAGGTCTTTTATCTGACTGATTAAATAATTATGAATCCAATACTGTTACGAAAATGCAATATTAATATCAAATGGAATATCATCTGCTAATAACTGAATACATAAGATCTGATTGGAATTCATCTTCACAGAAACCTGATCTCCATAAAGTAGCGTTGGTGTTGAGATATCTACTGTAATACCAATATTGGCAAAATAAGTAGCAGCATTCGCTGTAAGCATATTTGCCAATTCTGAAATGGCACTCTGAGCCATTTCATTAAAATCATCTACCGGCATCCCCATCATCATAGTAGATGCCACTTTTCTGGCATTCACCAGATCCAGATAATAGACAACATTTCCTTTTATTTCTCCTACAATACCGACTGTCATGATTACTCCCGTATAAGTCAGATTGCAATCTTTCAAGCCTAAATTGGTTTTTTCAACTTTTTCAAATCCTAGCTGCGGCATAACGGAAAGAAATGCTTCAATAAATGGATTTATGTATTTTACATCCACTGATCATCACCCCTTTGAAATCCAATATTCAGCAGAATATCTCCAAAATCCGACTCTGCCAGTATGTTTGTGGTTGTATATCCAGGAGCGGTAATATGTACACTTTCACCATGCATAATTGTAGGTGGCGCTACCCGGAGTCCATAGGCTTTATTCATTCTGTTTATGATAGAGCAGGCATTACCAGATACAATGTTGGTATACTCTCCAAGTACCGCAAGCACCTCATCAATGCCCGTAGCCTCTCTTTTCATTATGGAAGCTGTCAGATTATAAGCCGTTTCCATCTTTACATCAATCAGCATTCTTCCTGAAAACTTACCGATAATACCAACTATCACTGCCAGTCCTTCTGACTTGAATTCCTGACTGCAGACATGTTCATCTTTGTATTGGATGAGTGTCTTTGTCAACTTGTTGGTTCCATCAAGAAGTGCTTCTTTAAAAATCTTAATATACTCACTCGATAAAAAGTGAAATAACTCCTCTGATGACATGACGCGATTTACCGCAGTCATCAGTTCCTCTTCATCAATTGGCTTCTGGACATAAGCAGAAACCTTGTTTTCCTTAGCTTCCTTCACAATTTCATCATCCATCATGGAACTGATGACAATAACTTTAATGTTTCTGTCAATTTCATGAATTGCACGTGTGCACTCCAATCCATCGGTTCCAGGCAGCGTCATATCCATCGTCACAAGCTGAGGCTTTGTTTCCTGTATCACCTGCTTTACTTCTTCCAGTGTTCCTGCTTCTCCAACCACTTCAAGACCGTTTCTAACAAGTATTCCTTTGATGAACGCGATAGAGAAGGGAGAATCATCAACTATAACAACTTTTGTACCCGCCATAGAATAAAGCCTCCTGTAATTAATAATGATTATTGTCTATACTCTATTACAATACCAGTTTGACAGGTTTATGTCCTGTTTCACTGACTATTAGTATTAATCAACAATATCATATTATGACATATTTTGTCAAAAGGTTTACTTGCCTGATTACAAAGGTTCGTTTATAAAGTGATATTTTTTTCAAATATTACCGAAAACCGTATCACTCATATTTTTCGGCTCATATAATAATAAAAACATTTATATCGGTGAATGATGCTATGTATGAATATGGCAAGACTGAGTTCGATTCTGAAATGACGAATCTTCCGGAATTCCCTTCCGATTTCGGACCAAACCCTTTTATTATCGACATGCAGAAAGCAGCCGCACAAAACGACAATTTTCGCTCTTCGTTGTGGACCGGAGACCATCTCCAGGTCACACTTATGAACATACCTGTGAAGGGGACTGTGGGACTGGAAGTCCATTCTGATCTAGATCAGTTTTTAAGGGTAGAGGGAGGACTGGGACTGGTTCAGCTTGGAACCTCTAAACTTTCCATGGATTCCCAATATCTGGTTTTTGAAAATTATGGCATATTTGTTCCTGCAGGTATCTGGCATAACATTGTTAATATTGGAAATCAACCTTTGAAAATGACGTCTGTCTATGCTCCCCCTCACTACGAATGGGGCACCACACATCAAACCAAAGCGGACAGCCGTTCAGGAAATGAAAGCTGAACAAGGTCTTATCAACCAAAACACTTCAGCCTGCCCGGAAGAAACGGGCAGGCTGAAGTGTTCTCTCTTCTATTCTGTTATATTAATGGTAATTGCTTTTGGTCTTGTCATGGCTTCTATGGAGTATCTTACTCCCTGCGTACCCATACCGGAAGCTTTCACTCCCAAAAATGGAAAATGGTCCGGACCTCTCTCTGTCTTGTTATTAATCTGAACCGTTCCCACTTCTAATTTTTCAGCAATGTGAAAAGCTTTATTGATGTCTTTTGTAAAAACGGACGACTGTAATCCATACTCGGAACGGTTGGCGATCTCTACTGCTTCATCCATGTTTTTTACGCGGATAATGGGCAAAATCGGTGAAAAAGGTTCTTTCCATGCAATCTCCATATCCACGGTTACCCTATCTAACAAGGTGGGATAAACAAGGTTTCCCTCTCTTTTATTACCCACAATCAGCTCAGCCCCTTTGTCAATGGCATCCTGAGTTAAAAATCCGGCAAAATCAGCGGCCTTCTGGTCAATCAAAGGCGTAACCACTACGGACTTTCTAGGATCTCCCACGGATAACTTTTCAATTCTTGTTTTCAGCATGGTAACTAACTGGTCTGCTACTTTATCTGTGGTAATAATGCGTTTCACCGCTGTACAGCGCTGTCCGGAATAGGAAAATGCTCCTTCCACAATATTATCTGCTGCAAACTCCAAATCTGCATCTTCCAGTACAAGAGCTGCATCCTTGCCCCCAAGTTCCAGAAGCAAAGGCGTCATGCATGAAATTTGGGATATATGCCTTCCCACCTCGGTACTGCCTGTAAAGTTAATAAAATCAACCCCTTCATGTGTTACGATGTAATCACCGATCTCACTTCCCTTTCCAGTGACTGTCTGCAGCACACCTGCCGGAAGTCCCGCATCCTGCAATGCCTTTACAAGGTGAAGTGCACTGATGGCTCCCTGTGTTGCCGGTTTTAATATGACTGCGTTGCCGCCCATAAGCGCTGGTGCAATCTTGGAAGCCGATAAATTAATTGGGTAGTTAAAGGGGGAAATTGCTAATACAGTACCAAGAGGAATCCTCTTTATATAGGACATCTTATTGCGTGAACCCCCTGGAAAATTCTCACCGCTCACGGCAATCCCTTCCAGACTTTTTCCTGCATCTGCAGTGAAACGCAAAAAGTCCACCGTACGTCTGACTTCTGATATGGAAGATTTCTTGTCTTTTGCAATCTCCATCATGAGGATATCCGATATCTCTTCTGTCCGTTCCTCCAGGAGCGCTGCTGCCTTATAAAGGATTGCTGCTCTTTCGTATATGGGCATTACAGCCCACAGGGGTTGACCGGCTTTGGAATACCGTATAATCTCATTCACTTCCTCTTTACTAATCGCCTGTATCTTACCCACGAAAGAACCATCTGCAGGTGATGTTATGGTGATGACATCTCCTGATACAGATTCTGTCCACTGCCCATTGATTAAATTATTATAAATAAGATTTTCATTGCATAATCCAGCCATATGATTCTCTCCTTTCATTTCTTTATAATTGCCATCTGTCTATAATATACCAAAAATATAAAATCAAATACCAATGAATTTTATATGCTTTCAGTATATAGAGCAGCCATTCTTAATGCAATGAATTTTCTATTAATTATTCTAAAAAAAGGAGTTCTCGTGAGAGAACTCCCCTACATGCTTCATTTGACCACAACACCCACCCCATCTGGTATGACTGTTATGCTGGCATCTGCACCTTTTATTTCAAAGGCCCTCTTAAGTGCTTCCTCAAACGTGTATGCATGCTCCATATGCATGTTCTTTATCATTTGTGGATCGCACATATCTGAAACAAGTATGACTGTATGATTCCTAAGTATCCGTGCAAGAATCTGAAATTCCCATTGATCCGGTATTGTTTCCGTTCTTCCGGTCTTCATAACACGGTCAATCACTTCTTCGGGGCTCCCGGCATTTGCCATGTTCTCATAAAAGGACTTGCCTCCATGTCCGTCATTGCAGGCAGAAATCATGATAATTACCCCATCTGCTTTGCAGACTGCTTCTGCTGCCGTCATTCCTTTTACAGACTGATATACATTCTGGTCAAGAGGATATCCTCCATTGGATGTGACGGCAATATCTGCTTTTACCGCTTTTACCGAAGCCAGTTCCATAACAAATTTACAGCCTTCTGCGTGTGCCTGTTCGCTGTCTCCTGCGAAGGCATTAATAATATTTTTTTCACTGTCAATGACAACATTCAGTATAAATGCCAGTTTTGCCTGTCTGGCTGCATAAAGCATATCATTATGAATGGGATTGTTATCAATGACACCTGTTCTGGCGTACTCACTTCCAATAAATTCCGAGCAATGGTTTGCCATCACTGTTCTGGCTGCTGCCACTCCTGGAAGAACGCTCTTCCTTCCTCCGGAAAACCCCGCAAAAAAATGAGGCTCTATAAATCCTTCTGAAATCAATAATTCCGTTTCCATTGCCAGCTTATTAAGCCACAGCTCACCGCCGGAAGGAAGCGTTCCCACTCTCACTACACTGTTTTCATCCTCTGATAAATGATTGATGATCACTTCATGGTCTGCTATTTCATGTCCAAACTTATGAATCAGTTCTTCCATTGTATCAGGTCTGTGAAATCCGGTAGCAATTAATATTTTAATATCAATATCAGGATTGACTTTCCTGATCCGTTTAAGAAGGAGTGGCATTGTCACTTTACTTGGTACCGGTCTTGTATGATCGCTGGTTATAATGACCATATTTTTCCTGCCCTGAACCAGTTCATCTAAGGTGGCACTTCCGATTGGGTGATCCAAAGCGCTGTTTACGATCTCCTCCTGGCTGCCACAGGCGTGATAATCATGGGCTTTTGATTCTAATATTCCAGCCAGATTATGATCTGGAATTTCAACCTCTAAAAGTTTATTTGAATACGGTATTTTTATTTTGGCCATAAGATTCCCTCACGATTTTTTTATAAGGCTGTTTTACTGAAAAATCTTTCCCGGGTTTAAAATATTTCTGGAATCAAAGGCCAGTTTTATATTTTTCATCAGTTCTACATATTCATGACTATATTGTTCCAGCATATATGCTTTCTTGGCAAAACCAATTCCATGTTCTCCGGATACCAGGCCGCTTAGTTCCCTCGACTTACTGTACATGGCTTCAAATACTTCTGACAGTTTCTTCTTCCAGGCATCCTCTGAAAGCGCATCCTTTAATACGTATACATGCAGATTCCCATCTCCTGCATGACCAAAACTTCTGATTCTTACTTGAAATCTGTCTTGAAGTTCGTGGGTAAATTTAATAAACTCGGCAACTTTATTTCTGGGAACTACTACGTCACATTCATCCATATCTGTGGTTGATGCTTTCACTGCTTCCAGAAATGCTCCTCTTGCAGACCAGACAGAATCCTTTCTCTCATCTGTATCAACAATAAACACATCACAGGCACCTTCCTTCAGGCAGATATCCGCTACTTTTTCATATGCCTGTTCTATCTCATCCCTGATATTGCCGTCAAATGTAAGCAGAAGATATGCATCAGAAGAGTTGTCAGGAAATTTCTTTCCTAAATATTCCTCTGCCGCCAGAATTACTTCTCTTTGCATAAATTCTATGGCAGTAGGCGCAGCTTTGGACTTCACAATTTCTGGAACGGTGCCAATCGCCATATCAAGGCTCGGAAACGGGATTAACAGGGAAATCGCCTTTTTCGGCAGCGGAATCAGCTTTAATATGGCTTTCGTCACAATTCCAAGTGTTCCTTCTGATCCGCATATTAAATCTTTAATGCTGTAACCGGAAGAATTTTTCACTACCTTTCCTCCAACTTCCAGGATTTCCCCATTGGGAAGCACGACTTCCAGCCCTCTCACGTAATCCCTGGTAACCCCATACTTTACGGCTCTCATTCCTCCTGCATTGGTATTGATGTTACCGGCGATTGTAGCAGACTTTTCACCTGGATCAGGAGGATAGAACAAATCATGTTCTTCAACAAATGCACTGAGCTCCATTAATAAGACCCCTGGTTCCAAAGTCAGTGTCAAATTTTCTTCATCTATTTCAAGAATTCGATTCATTTTAGACATATTAATCATAATTCCGCCGTAAACCGGAACGGATGCACCCACTAATCCGGTACCTGATCCTCTGGCAACAACAGGGATCTTATGGGCATAGGCATATTTCATGATCTTTGATACTTCCTCAGTTGTAAGAACTTCCACCAGCACATCCGGCTTTCTGCTTATTCCCCCCATCTCGTCGTGGCTGAAATCATCATTGATCTGTTCGTTGGTAAATACTCTTTCACTGCCTAATACGGATATCAGATATTCCACGTCTCCGGCATCTATTTTTTTGTAATCCATCACAATCAGTCCCTCCTAAACGGCTCCCGCACACTTTATTTTATTTATTAATTGAGGCACAATCTCATAAATGTCTCCTACGATTCCATAATGTGCTGTTTGAAAAATTGAGGCATTCTCATCTTTATTAATTGCAAAGATTCGATCCGAATGATTCATTCCCGCCACAAACTGAACTGCACCGGAGATTCCAAGGGCTATTATCAGCTTTGGCTTCACTGTTCTGCCGGAAAGACCGATCTGCTTTTTTGCCGGGATGAGTCCCGACTCCACAAGAGGTCTGGTACCTGCGATCTGTGCATGCAAAAGATCAGCCAGATCCTGTACCATAACCATGTCTTTTTCTGATTTTATAGCTCTGCCAACTGCAATAATCACCTCTGCATCTGATATGTTTTCTTCCACCTTTTTCTTTGTAACCGTCAAAACCTCAATCTGGGATTTTAACTTTTTCGCTTCCAGTTTGCATACCGTTATGGTTCCATTTGAATACGACTGTCGTTTTGGGGCATTCATGATTTTATACCTTACCGTTGCCATCTGCGGTCTGGTATTGGGGCAAATGATCTGAGCCATAATGTTACCGCCAAAGGCTGGTCTGATCTGAACAAGATCTGTATTTTCCTTCATTTCAAGTATGGTGCAGTCAGCCGTTAATCCAGTTTTGAACCTGGTTGCTACTCTGGGTGCAAGAGATCTCCCTGTTGTTGTAGCACCAACCAGAATAGAGGATGGCTTTACTTTATTAATAAAATCTTCCATGGCAGCCGTATAAGTTTCAATTCTGAAATCCTTTAATTCTTTGTAATCATATACAAAAACTTCATCCACTCCATAATGAAGCAGTTCCTCTGCTTTGTCTTTTATATTATGACCAATAAAAACACAATACACCGGGAAATCAACAACTGAAGCAAGCTCTTTGGCTTTTCCGATCAGCTCCATTGTCACCGGATGAATGTTTCCTTCTACATGATCAACATAAACGGCAATCCCCTTCCACAGATTCTTATCAACCTTTTGTGTCTGCGTTTCAAAGAATTCCATCACCCCTGCAGGTCCCTTATTTACGCATATCTTACACATTTTACAGCCTGCATTTACCTGCACTTTCCCATCTGTATATTCGATTGCTCCAAATGGACAGACTTTTAATAATTCATCTATATTTGACTCATTTACTTTTTCTTGGTTACATACTAATTTGCCCATAAAATCCCCACTTTCTTATATGAATTTTAACTCTCTCAATTTTGATGCCATCTGTAAACTGAGTTTATCGCCGGTTCCGGTCCAGATTTCTCTGTCCTTATTGACTGATGGGGGAAATATTCTTTCAACCTGTGTGGGGGAACCGTTTAATCCATATTTCATCTCATCTTTATCATCAAGATCATTTATGGTAAGGATTCTGATTTCTTTGTCTTTTGCCGTCAACTTCCGTTTATAAGATGGCAGCCTTGGCTGAAATATATCTTTTTCAACAGTGATTAAGCACGGAAACTGGATTTCGGCAACCTCAATGGTGTCAGGCATATCCATTTCCACTATCATTGATTTTTCTTTTATATCTATAATCTTTAAAACGTTAGTGATATGAGGAATCCCAAGATATTCCCCCATCTCCGGCCCTACCTGGGCAGTATCACCGTCTGTTGTCTGTTTTCCGCATAGAATCAGGTCAAAACCCCCCATTTTTCTTACTCCCTGGGAAATGGTGTAAGAGGTTGCAAGTACATCTGCTCCGGCAAACTTTCTGTCCGTTATTAAAGTTCCTTCATCAGCACCCATCATATATGCTTCTTTAATAACCTCTTTCGCCTGGGGCGGTCCCATCGT
Source organism: Lacrimispora sp. (assembly GCA_029256305.1). Classification (GTDB taxonomy): domain Bacteria; phylum Bacillota; class Clostridia; order Lachnospirales; family Lachnospiraceae; genus Lacrimispora. Next base: position 16,572 of record JAQSYE010000018.1, read on the forward strand.
AATTACCTTTACCAGTCCGCCCTGCTGTTCTTTTATTCTCAGTGCAGTTTCCAAAGCATACAAGTCATAGGGGTTCATTTTTGAATCTACACCATCTCTTTTTAAAACACCGGTTACCGGATCTACTTCAACTTTTGAAGTATCCGGAACCTGCTTGATACAGACTAAAATATCCATATCAATCCCTCTCTTTCTATGTATAAAATATAGTGTGGCAAATCATACAAACGAAACTTGAATTACTATTGCTTTATTGGTATTATGGTCTGACCACTTATGGCCATAATATCACAATTCGAAAAAAACATCTATACAATTAATAAAAATTAAGGGAAAATTCTGCATCTTCCAAAACCATATAAAGCAAAAACACAGGTGATAATATTATTTCCTATTACCATCACCTGTGTTCTGATTTTAACTTTTAAATTGCTGTGATAATTTAAATAACCTCTAATAATACATCTATAACCCCGCCGCACACCATGCCTTCCTCTTCTGCATCTGCTCCGGTCATATCCACGTGGCAGAGCTGAGCCTTCTCGTTGTCACTGTGAAGCATATGGAATGCTTTTTGAAGAACCTCTGACTCCATGCAGCCGCCGCCAATGGTTCCGATACACCTTCCTTCCGGCGTTACCAGCATCTTAGTCCCAACATCCCGGGGAGCCGATCCCTTCCTTGCCACAATTGTAGCCAGAACGTTTCGTCCCGTTTTTTCTTCCGGTTTTAAAATGGCATGCAGGATCTCTTTGGAATACCCGCTCAAACGCATCTTCTTGTTCTTCACTTCGATGATTTCTGCTATAATGGCCACACCAATTTCAACCGGAGTATCCGCATTGATACTCAGTCCAATGGGACTATATAGCTGATCAAGCACTGCCTTATCACAGCCATTTATCAAAACGGCCTCTTTTACTTTTCCCACACGTGCTCTGCTTCCAATCATTCCGATATAGGCATGCTTTTTCCTGGCAATCAGATCCAGACACGTCTGATCATAACGGTGGCCTCTTGTCACAATAACAAAATACGTATTGCTGCTGCCTTCCACATGGCTCAGCCCCTGCTCAAATGGTTCACAAATAACCGTTGTTGCTCCTGCCCGCCGTGCATTATCCGCAAATTGAGGGCGGTCTTCAAGCACGGTAACTACGCACCCCATCATGAGAGCAATCTGTATCACCGGAATGGAGACATGGCCTGCACCGCATATCACCAGATGGATTTCCTGACCCAGCCAGTCGCAGTAAATGCGTCTGCCATCAATGGTGACCAGACCCTTGATGAATTGGTCTTTATCACTGGCTGCTTTTAGTACCGCTTCACCGTTTTTGGAAAAATAACCGGACTCTTTCGTCTCACAAACAAGCATTTCATCAGAAAACAAGGCTTTCTGTCCAAACGCGTCTCCATCTAATACGGTCGCAACCATATTATTGTTATTTGGATCACAGTCTGCAATCGCTCTGTACAGTTCCAACATATTATTCTCCTTATCCATCAGATCATTTTACTATACTTGTTTGTATAATCCAAATGCTGCCGCATGGCTTTGCGCGCTGCTACAGAGCTGCGCATCTCAATAGCCAGATAGATTTCTTTATGCTGTGTTAAAAGCATCTTTTTGTTTTCCTGATCTGCAATAATCAGCTTTCTGGCATCTTTGATGAAATCATCTATAAGATGTGAAACAGTTCTAAGTATGTTAAATATCAATACGTTCCCCGAGCACTCCGCAATTTTATAATGCAGCTCTTTATCAATCATTGCATTCTTTTCTTCATCGATACAATTCTCAAACCGTTCCATAATATCTTTTAATTCGCTTAATTGTTCATCCGTTATTCTCTTTGCAGCCAGGCCGGCAGCTTCGACTTCCATAATCTTTCTCAGTTCCAGTATGTCTCCCGGATTGGTTCCTTCCAATGTATACATAATGGATAAAGGCTCAAACAAATTATCCTGGAAGCTTGATTTAATGAAATTTCCTTCTCCCTGCCTGCACTCGATCAATCCAATGACTTCCAGCGCCCGAAGGGCTTCCCTGATTGAGGCTCTGCTCACCTGTAATTCTTCAACTAAATCTCTCTCAGAAGGAAGCTTGTCTCCTTTTTTCAAAACTCCGTTGTCAATCATTTCTCTGATCTGATCCATTACCTGTTCATAAACTTTCGTGTTTTTAATTGGACTGAACATTTTATCCTCCTGCTTCCTGACATGCTTTGTAGTATTATACAATTAAAACCGTATAAATTCAACACCGACAGCAGGTCAAGTATGGGGAACAGGCATGCGGCACCAATGGATCCGGTTCTTATTTTCTTGCTGCTAAAGCGAAAATAGGAGTAGGATTATAGAACTCGTTTATCTCACGATAGATTCTTCCTCCCACCTGTTCATCAAGGGTGATATCCTTAAATCCGGCAGATTTTAAAAGCTGAACATCCCATGCAGGTCTTGGATTTGAGATGGGACGCAGTTCTGTTTTTAAATGCTCATATGCACTCCACTGTTCCTGTGTAATCTTTGAATGTGCATGATTATCCGGCAATTTCTGTTGTTCACTCTCTCTGCTATAATCCCCATCAAAATTAATGAGGACCCCATCCTCTTTCAGGAGATTGTACCATTTCTCATAAGCTTTTTTAAGATCCGGCAATGTCCATGCCACATTGCGGGTAACAATGGCATCAAAACTACGATCAGCAAAATCTGGCATTTCTGCATCCATCACGTAAAATTCAGCAGGTATCTCCAGAATTGCTGATGTTTTTCTGGCTTCAAGGATCATTTTCTCAGTGAGATCAATTCCCGTCATATCATAGCCTTCCGCCGCAAGCAAAAAGCAGAAAAAGCCTGTTCCTGTTCCAATATCCAGTATTTTAAGTCCTTTTTTCGCAGGAAGATACGTTTGAAGTTCCTTAAGCCACCGGCCGCGCATGTCGGAATTCAGCTCCTGTATTTTCAGTTCATTAAATATCTCTGCCCGCGAGGACCAGTAATCAGTAACTTCGTCTTTTATTTTTTTATTGAAACCTGTGTCATTAACTTCACTCATAAGTAACTGCTCCTCCGATGCCTGTTAATTATTCATTATTGTATTTTCATCAACCCAGTAGAAATCTGCAGGGGTAGAATTAATTCCTTCAACCGAATCCTTCATAACAAAGTTCATAATTGGATAGCAAAAATAGATTGCTGCGGCATCATCTAAAAGAATCTGCTCTGCCTGCCTGGTTAAGTCTTTTCTTTGTTTTGGATCTGCGGTTATATGTACCTGATCCATAAGTGTATTGAACTCCTCATTGTTATATCCTGTTGCATTATAGGTTCCGCCTGCCTTAAAATAGGTATTGATCTGATTTTCAGGGTCTCCGCAGTTCATAATGTTAATGCTCATGCAAAGCAAATCGTAATGACCAGTCTTTTGCATATCCATAACAGTCTGCGTATCATGTACCTGGGGAGTAATTTTGATGCCCACTGTCGCCATTGCCGCCTGAGCTGCCTCAACAACAATCTGCTGTTCCGGACGTCCTGTATAATAAACAAAACGAAGATTGATTGGTTCTCCAGCCGGTGTTTCACGGAAACCATCTCCATCAGTATCCTTGTATCCTGCCTCATCCAGCAACTTCTTTGCTTTGTCAGGATTGAATGCATTTGGATCTGTCAGAGTGTCATAGCCATAATCTGATGCAGATGTTATGAGCGTCTTACCTGGCACATACTGATTTTTCAGTAAATTCCTGCAATAAGAATCTTTATCCTGCATTTGAAGAACTGCCTCACGAAGCACTTTATCCCCCAACTGTCCATTCTGATTCATAAAGCCGATGGTGGTACGACCGCTAGGGTTTGTTTTAATCTTATAGGCACTGTCTTTTTCAAACGTACCAATATCATTCATGCTAACATTGTATACTGCATCAAAGTCACCAGACTGGAGCCCCATGCTGATGGTGGACTGATCCTCAGAATAGATAAATTCAATCCGGTCTGTCTTCACTTCGCCGTTCCAGTAATTTTTATTTTTTACTACGACACATTTCTTTGTTGCAGAATCAAAGGATTCACATACATAGGGACCTGTCCCGATTGGACCATTATCAGCGATTTTACTGTTATCCACAGATGTGTCAATAATACAGAATAATGGATCAGCCAGCTTGTTTGGAAGAATTGGCTCAGGTTTTTTCGTGGTAATAATGAGTTTCTGTCCATCAGCTTCTATGGAATCAGGGGTGAAATACTCCACTCCTCTTTCTCCATTTTCAAAAACATTCTCCAGTGATTCTTTCACTGCCTGTGCATCCATTTTATTTCCATTGGAAAATGTCACGTTATCCTTTATGGTAAAAGTCCATACCGTATTGTCTTCATTGGAAGAATAGCCATCTTCTACAAGCCACCCGGATATGGAATAGTCATCATTCATTTTTGTTAAAGTCTGACAAAAGCCATAGCGTACCGGATACCAGCCATTATACGCTTTAATCGGATCCAGGGTGCCGGCAGACTGGCCGCTACCGATCATAAGTATCTTTTTTTCTGCCGCTGCGTCGCTGGAAGTCTTGGCATTGCCAGCGGGGCTGCATCCAGACAATAGGCTGGCGCACATTGCTGCGGACAACGAAACTGCAATTATTTTTTTTACTCCAACTTTCATCATACATCCTCCCTGTTGTTTCTAAATCACTTAACCATACCGATGACAGGCTGCCAGATGATATGGTTCTATCTCCATTAGTTTTGGTTTTTCTGTCTTACATACAGTCATACAATGAATACAACGTTCTTTAAAGGGACATCCCTCTTGTACATTGAATGGGCTTGGTATTTCACTGTCAATGCTGACGATTTCCTTTGAATAATCCATGTGAAGGTCAAAAATAGAATCCAGCAAAGCCTGTGTATATGGATGCCTCGCTTTTGTACTTACTTCTTTTCCATTCATAAGCTCAACAACATTACCAAGATACATGACCGCCACCTGATGCGCAAATTGCTGTACCAATGCCAGATCATGGCTGATAAAACCTATGGATATCTGTTTCCTATTCTGCAGATCTAAAAGCAGTTCCACAATCATTTTCTGTGCAGATACATCAAGCGCCGAGGTGATTTCATCACAGATAATCACTTCCGGCTCCAGAGAAAGGGCTCTGGCAATACCGATACGCTGCCGCTGGCCTCCGCTCATTTCATGGGGAAAACGTTCTGCAAAGCTTCCCGGGAGTTCTACCATTTCAAGAAGTTCCCTGGCTTTTGATTCCATTTGACTTTTTTTAATTAAATTGAAATTGAAAAGCGGTTCACATATTATTTCTTTTACCTTCATCCGTGGGTGGAGTGCTTCCGATGGATCCTGAAATATCATCTGAATATTTCTGCGGTTTAAACGCAGCTCTTCCCCTTTCAGTTCCAGCCTATTTTTTCCATAAAATAATATTTCTCCGGAAGTCGGCTTTTCCAGTCCCACTGCCATACGTACAAAAGTGCTTTTTCCGCATCCGCTCTCCCCTACAATGCCAAGGGTCTGGTTTCTGTAAAAATTAAGGCTTATATCGTCACAGGCAGTGAGACATTTACTCCTGGATACCTGATATAACTTTGTTAGATGTCTCGCTTCAATAATTGCATCTCCCGGTTTAAACATCGTAATGACCTCCCAGCGAAGGCACTGCAGACAGAAGTTTTTTTGTGTAATCATCCTGGGAAATATGCAAAATGTGATTACGGTCACCGCTGTCTGTAATTTCCCCTTTTTTCATCACTACAATATGATCCGACATATATGCCGCAAGAGCCAGATTATGGGTTATCATAATAATGCTTGTACCACATTCCTCTCTCAGCTTCATCATCTGGCGGATCATCTGTGCCTGAGTTGTTACATCCAGTGCACTGGTAGGCTCATCTGCAAGGAGCAGCTTCGGCTGGAAAACCATAGCAAATGCAATTCCAACACGCTGTTTCATACCCCCTGAAAGCTGGAACGGATAGCTGTTCATCATATGTTCCCCATCATGCAGACGTACGCGCTCCAGCATCTGTACACCTTTTCCCCACGCTTCTTTTCTGGTATAATCTCCGTGCGCCCGAATGTATTCGACAAACTGGGAACCAATTGTTCGGATTGGATTCATCATAGCTCCTGAATCCTGAAAAATCATGGAAATTTCGGTACCACGGACCTTTTGCCAGTCATTTGCTGTATATCTTAAAAGAGATTGCCCTTCAAAAAATATATCTCCCTGTATCACGGTTCCCTGTACCGGCAGATTTCCCTGAATCGCACGGATGACGGAAGTTTTACCACTTCCGCTTTCTCCCACCAGGCAGCAGATCTCACCTGGCTTTACATACAGGGAGAAATTTTCGACTGCAGGTTTGCTGCTTTTATTAAAGCTTATCGTAATATTTTGTATTTCCAGCATAATTTCCTCCTGCTGCCGCTCCTTTCTCAAGCATTCCCGGATCGAGAATATCCCTCAGACTATCCCCCAGCAAATTAAAAACTGCAACAACAATAAATACAGCCAGTCCGGGAAAAAACATCATCCAAGGAGCAGTCTGTAAATAAGCACGCCCCTCGTTCAGCATCATACCCCATTCAGGAACTGGAGGCTGCGCTCCAAATCCAAGAAAGGAAAGTGCAGCTATTTCAAGGATCATCGTGCCGATATCTGATGCTGCCGTCACAATCATGATAGGCATTGTCATCTTAATGATATATTTTTTAAGAATATAACCAGTCTTTGATCCGGTCAGGACAGCTGCCGCTATATAATCCTTATTCTTAATTCTAAGTACCAGGCTTCTGGCAAGGCGCGCATACTTCGTCCAGCTGACAGCAACGATTGCAATGACAGCATTCATAAGACTGGGGCCGAGAATTCCGGCAACTGCAATTGCTAATACCAGTCCAGGAAATGAAATCATCATATCAGAAATTCTCATAATAACAGAATCGGTGATCCCACCGAAATAGCCTGCAAAAATACCAAGTGCCGAGCCGACAAAAAGTGTAATCGTCACTAAGAGCATTGCCGAAGCAAGAGACGTCCGTGTTCCATAGATAACGCGAGAAAACAAATCTCGTCCCAGTTTATCTGTACCAAACCAGTGCGTCCCATCAGGCGGCTGCTCTACATTGGTTATCACCGCTTCATATGGATTATGGGTGGCGATCAAAGGCGCAAAAACAGCAGCCGCAATCACCACAATTGCTAATATAAAAAAAGCAGTAAACTGTTTATGATTTTTGTAAAATATAAAACCCTTCTCCATGTCCGTCACCTCACTTTCGTCCTTGGATCCAGAATCTCATAGGCTGCATCAACAAATAGATTGATCACCATATAGATCAGCGCAACCCAGAGAACATACCCCTGTATCAAAGGATAATCTCTGGCGGTTACTGCTGATACAGCCAGATTGCCAAGACCCGGGTAAGAAAAGATAACTTCTACTACCGCTGTCCCTCCAAGAAGCGATCCAAAGGATAAGCCAAATAATGTCACTAACGGAAGAAGTGCATTGGGAAGGACATGCCACCAGATAACCGTACTCTCCTTTAAACCTCTCGTCCGTGCACCAACAACATAATCCTGATGTAATTCCTCCAATACAGCAGCACGCACCTGCCTGGTATATTTCGCTGCCATGGGAAAGGCCAGAGTGACAGCTGGCAGAATTACGTTCTTAAACCCGGTGCCAGTGGATATGACAGGCAGCAGCTTTAGCTTCAGTGCAACAATATAAATTAGCATTACACCAAGCCAGAAACTTGGCACTGAAATCCCCACAAAGGAGAACAACCGTATGAGATAGTCAGCCGCCTTATTGTGTTTTACTGCAGAAAGAACACCAAACGGAACGGAAACGAAAAGCATTAGAATCAGTGAAAACAGGGTTAGTTTTAACGTCGGCCACAGTCTTTGAAGCAGCACGGTTACAACCGGTTTATTCAGAGAATAAGAGGTTCCAAAATCTCCATGGAGACAATTAAATAACCAGTTGAAATACTGTACCGGAAATGGATCGTTTAATCCCATTTTCTTCCGTACGGCTTCCACTACTTCTTCACTTGGTATACTTCCATTTGCCGCATACATCGCTTTTACGGGATCACCTGGCGCAAGATAAGTGAGACCGAATGTAAAAAAGCCAATGCCAAATAATACGATTATAATCTGTAATATGCGACTGGCTATTGTTTTCTTTGTCACCTTTTAGCAATCCCTTCATTATCAGTATTTTTGAGCACAGATCTCAAACAATGGAGACTCACCATACAGATCCTTTTCCCACTCTTCATATACGTTTTCTCCAATATCATCCTGTATCTGAACGTTCATGCCTATTTTTTCAAGAATCTGTTTATCCCATACCGGACGTAGTGTACTTGTCAGCGGGGAAGCTGCAAAAAACTCCTTATTTTCAATTGCTACAACTTCTTTCTGCCCATATTTGCGAAAGTGCCGCTCTTCCCTCTCTCTGACGCATCTCAGTTTTTCTTCATCGAAGAAATGAAGATGCCAATTGGCGTCGTAAATCAGGAGCAGACCATTCCTTTTTAATATCCGCTTCCACTCATTGTAGACTTGTTTCGGATACTCCAATGTCCATGTCACATTTCTTGTAATAATCACATCAAATTCTTCGTCTTTAAACTCCAGCTGATTGAGATCCATTTTCTTAAAATCAGCTGATACGCCCAGTTTTTTTGCGTTATCTTTGGCACAGGCAATCATTCCGTCCGAATAGTCGATTCCCGTCACCTGTTGTCCTTCCTCAGAAAGAATACACGCAAAAAAGCCGGGTCCTGTGCCGGCATCCAAAATCTTTAACCCTTTTCTTCCCTTCAGATGTTTTCCAATCTGCTTTTTCCAAGCATCCTTTCGAAAGGATGCCAGTTCTGAAACTATGTAACGGTTATAGTCCTCCCCATCTCCCCATGGCTTTTGTCGTTCATCTCTGTTCATTCATTCTGCCCCCAGTTCTGTCTGTACATTTTTCTATCCTATAAAGCTGCACAAATATACCATTTTTCACATAGTTGCAATTATACTTTAATGTGGTACTGCCCACAAGCCAGGGTAGGGGATATTTTTCCTGCTAAAATCCATGCTCATTTCAGTAAAATAAAAAAACTGAGTCTTTATGCTCAGTTTTTTAGAGACTTATTTGTGTTCCTTCCACATACAGTCCATAATATTCAGTTGTGTAAACACTGCCTTAAAGGAGGACTCTTCCGGACTGCAAGCATAAATCCCAAAGGAAATCTCCCCTGCACCTTCCCACAAATGGCAGATTCGCATCTGCTTAAAGTTCACTCCATCCAGGCTGCATTCGATACAGTAATCCGACTCCCGCCTGCTTAACCGATACCATATTTCTTTTATGGAAGCATCAATATCTGTAGTTGCCCAATCCGAATACCCGTGATTTGTAACAACACTCCCCAGCCGCTGAAATTCTTCATTTTCATATTCGACTGATGCCTTCAGCCAGTTCTCGCTGTCCAGATACACCACAACACCGCTCTGATCAAAGCGGTGACCACTTTCAAACTCTGTTTTCACAACAAAGGAAAAATACTTGTCTTCTGTCTTTAATTGAAGAACCGAAGCATTGTCATTCTGAAAACCATAATATGTACGCTGCCATAAATCAGTCCCCGGCTCCGTAATCATCTCAATCCTGTCCTCTGAGATCTCACACGTTTTCAGTTCTCTGATCCAGTAAAGATCGCCTTCCGTAAATCTTCTCTCAATTTTTGCTTTCTCCGCCATAGAAATTTCTCCCCCAGCTTATAAAATATTAAAAATAACAGTCTTTTCTTTCATAGATATCTTTCCTACCTGATACCCATATTCAGATAATTCTTTTTTGTATGTTAAAAAAGAGTGATCCAACGGTATTCCTGCGATAGTGCCGATCTCATCAAAAGTCAGTTTGAAGGACGGACTGCCGTTCTTCTGAACATATTCCCATAAGGCATTGTATTTACTCATTTTACTTTCCACCTCTCATTCCAGAATTTATACTTTTACAGTAATAAACTTATCACCTATTGTGCCGCAAAGCAACCCTTCTGCAGGTAATAAAAGATAAAAGGCTTAAGTAGGCTACGGTTGGAGGATGGAAACACATTGATATCTTACGGGAATCCAGCTGAATATCCTTTTTTATCCTCATATTCTACCCCCAAAGCGCATTCGCATCAGTAGCACTTCGATTTAAACGAGAGAAATCTGTTTTAACAAAGGACATAGTAGACAACAACAAAAATACCAGTCCAATGACCAGAATAATTGCAAACGTCATAAACGGAGTAATTGCAAAACCATTAATTTCAACTACTAAACCTTCTTTTATCAGATCAGGGACAGAAAGATCTGCTTTTTCCAGAACTATCATTCTAAAAAATGCGGTAGCGTAGGTCATTGGATTTAAGTAGGCAACAAATCTCAGTGAATTTGGCAACATAGACAATGGAATATATGCGCCCGAAAGAAATGTCAGGGGCATTGTCACTGCGGTTTTCACAATCTGGAATGTCTGACCATTACGTACCTTTGTTGCTAAAAACAGGCCCACACCGGAAAATACAATGCCGATAAAAATCATTGATAACAGCACAAAGAAAGGAGTACTCCATTTCGTAAACTTAATACCTATAAAAGAACCTATTACCAATATCAAAATACCCTGTAACGTAGATACCGTGGCCGCAGACAATAATTGTCCCAATGCAACATAAACTCTTCTCGCTGGCGAAACCAATACCTCTTTCATAAATCCACTGACCATATCATCCACTGTGGAAGAGGCAAGATTGAGTGCACTTTCAAATACAGTCGTAATGATAACACCCGAAAGCATATAAGCTATGGGATTATCAATAAAATCATTTTTAAATATAGCTCCGAACACATAAACAAAGAAAAATGGAAATATAAGTGAAAATATAAGTCCTGTTTTATTACGTACAAAAGCCTTTAATCCTCTTTTCCATAAGGCGAAAACTGTATTCATATTACCCTTCCTCTCTGATCTTTTTTCCGGTTATCTCTAAAAACACATCATTAAACGTTCCTTTTTTAATTTCAATATTGGTAATGTGTTCCTTATGAATGCTTAATACCTCCAGCAGGCGGTCCAGATATTCTGCCTCCACCTTGTAATAACCATTCTTTTTTGAATAATTCAAATCATAATCTGCAAGCAGGCGCTCAAACACGTCTTCATTTTTTGTATTAATATAAGCCTTATCCTTTGTATACTTTTTCTTCAGCGCGTAAGGCGTATCATGTGCTACAATTACCCCTCCATCCATGATTGCGATTTTATTACAGACCTCGGCTTCTTCCATGTAGTGGGTGGTAAGAAAGATCGTAATGTTTCTCTCTTTTTGAAGTTTCATAATATATTCCCATATATGCGCCCTTGTCTGGGGATCCAGACCAGTTGTTGGTTCATCAAGAAATAAAACCTTGGGATAATGCATCAGCCCCCTGGCAATTTCAACCCGCCGTTTCATTCCTCCAGATAAAGCAGAAACCATTTTCTTTCTTTCATCTGTCAAATCCACCAGGTTGAGAACAAACCGAATACGTTCTTCTACTTCCTTATTTGGAATGTTATAAAATACACAATGCATTTTTAAATTCTCTTCGATGGTCATTTTGGCATCAAGAGTGGAGTCCTGAAACACAACTCCAATTGCCGACCGTACTTCACTTTTTTGCCGGCTGACATCTTTTCCATCGATCAATAGTGTACCGGAAGTCTTTTCAAAAATGGTACATAACGTATTAATCGTTGTGCTTTTTCCCGCACCATTGGGACCCAGAAATGCAAATACACTACCCTCTTCCACATCAAAAGATATATCGTTAACTGCAACAAAGTCACCGTATCTTTTTGTGAAATTTTTAACTTGAATGATTGGATTCATGAATTTATCTCCCTTATGTCTTATTCAGCAATGCAAGCTTACTGGTTATCATCTCTGTTCCTTATTAATAGTATCGGCACGCGAAAAAATTTTAATACTCTTTTCAGTATATTTGAACCTATCTCCAGACTTATCAATGCTCTGCGTATTCCCATTAAAACCTCTGATTTCATTTGCTTTTCTTCTAAAACGGACAAAAAGAAAGCCCTGAGACATCATAATCTCTAGGCCTCTCACATCCCACTTAATTATGTACCATATACTTGACAGCTATTTACTTCCACCTTTTCCAATTCTCATTTTTTGGTTAAAATACGTATAACGAATGTCATCTGCTATTTCCAGCCATCCATCAACGCCTAATTTTTTCATCATACAGAGATTATAAAAGCTTAAAATTTTGTGGATGAGTGGAAGTTCTATCCGCGATAAGATCCAGTACCAAACATTGAATTATTATGAAAAAATTACCGAAGGAATTAATTCCACCGACACTCGGTTCACGTCAAAGGGGAGTGGCATTTCATATAGCTTGCATACTTAGGTAATGGGTTATTTTCCATTTTTAACCAACTTTAATATAAACTATTGTATCAGATTCCACTTAAAAAATATACTTTTAAATAATTTCCTTCCTCTGGAGTGGTGATCGTATGTTGTTCCAGTATTACTCCCCAATCATTAGACAATACTCAAATTTCGATTCAATTTTCCACTGCACATCCTCACTCAAATATCTGCTCTCCAATTGTCCTTCCGCATTTGTAAAAGTTATAATTGCTTCTGGTATAGATTGTTTGGGGTTAGTTATTTCATAGTAAACGCTTCATAATGAATATTTTCAACTTTTTATCAAACAATAATAAAATTAAAAGGAGGCGTTACAATGGCCGTAGCTCATAAAAGTGCAATTAGTGTAGGAATGCTCTATATCCCAGTTGGATTATATAAAACCACAAAAGATATTTCTGTTAGTTTTAATCAGCTTTGTAAAGATACTCATGAGCGGGTAAAATACAAATAGATCTGCCCCTCCTGTAATAAAGATTGTGTTATCTGCGGTTATATACCAAAAGAAAATAACATAATCAGCCTTATACAGGGTCAATACGACGATGATTTATTAGTGTACAAGGGACATGTTACCCTGGGAGTAAGTCTCAGGATATTAAATGAGCATAAGTATAAGATTATTGACTATCCGCCTTTTGGTTACGTACCGAAAGGTAATGAAGATGCTGTTTGGCTGGCGCCAGAGCTGGTATGTATTGTTGAGTCAATGCCAACCGAAAAAGACAGCTTCCGCCAGCCAGTATTTAAAGGAATCAGAGACGATAAATTAGCAATCGAATGCAGGATATA
>JAQSYE010000244.1 GCA_029256305.1 Lacrimispora sp.
ATTCCTGCCTAATCCCAACGATGGCTGGCCTAATCTGAATTTGCGTACATTCAGTTATATCTACCATACGGCAGCCAGGGCTATGGGAGAAGACAGTGCCATCGGCAATCTTGTGAAGAATATTGAAGCGTCTGATTCGGTTCGTACGCCTCTGCCATTGTCAGAGCCATATTATTGCAAAAACTGCGTTTGTCTGGAACAACTGTTGTTTAACATTGACTTTGATTATGAGAATTACAACCCGGTTAAGCAATATTCAAGTAACTTTTCCAACTCCAATTATGTGATTTTGAGAAATTCTAAATGGAATGGGTTTATGAAGTATGGATTAAATGGGAAATCTCATGCCCATCCGGACATCATGAATGTGGAACTGATGTATGGGAATCACAGAATATCCAGAGATCTGTCAAATGCTGGGTATCGGTCCCGCCTGTGCAATGAATGGCACCGGAAAACCCTGTCTCACAATACTGTGTGCTGGAATGGAATGGACATTACCTCAGTTAGTCCAGGGGAATGCCTGTATTATGATGAAAATAAGGTGACTGCAGCCGCAAGAGATGTCTATGAAGGTATTAACTATACCAGGACAATACAGATTACAGAGGATACCTTTATTGATGATTTCCGGGTGGAAAGCGGAATGGATGGGATTTTTGATTATGTGTTTCATTTGGAATCCGATCTTAGTCTGGAATATGATCTGGAACTGGAAGAAAGCACCCTGGGATTTGAAAAAAATGGTTATCAGCACATTATAGAAACCAAACACGTAAAAACAAATGAAAATCACGTTGTATTACGAGCCAGAGTAGAAGATGCAGTGTGGAGAATATGGATCGATCTGACTGGGAATCACCAGCTATACCTCTTAAAGACATTGGATAATCCGGTGGATCAAAAGAGAAATACAATTTTACTTAGGAATACAGAAACTTCTCCCCATTATCATTTAGAAATAATGGCGGAAGAAAAACAATAAAGATAGCTGAGAAAAGGAGATTTAAAATGAGAGCAGTAATAACAGGAGGAACAAGCGGAATCGGATTAAGTACTGCAATAGAGCTGGGGAAAGCTGGTTATGATATTATCATTACCGGAATTAGCCATGAGGATGGAAAATCAGCACTTGAAACTCTGAAAAGCCATGAAATAAACAGTGAATTTATTTATTCAGATTCTATGAATGAGGAAGACGTCAATCGTTGCTTTGAAAAAATATCTCAAACATATGATTCCCTGGATGTATTAGTGAACAATGTGGGAGGTCTTGGTGGAAGACAGCGTTTTGAAGAGATGGAGACTTCTTTTATGAGAAAGGTAATGGCACTTAACTTTGACAGCGCATTTTTTGCAAGCCGTGCAGCTATTCCTTTATTGAAAAAGGGTAATCATCCATCCATTATTAACTACAGTACCATTGCAGTTACCTCCGGCGGCGGTCCGGGCGCAGGAATCTATGCTGCAAGTAAGGCTGCAATTGAGGGAGTGACACGGGCGCTGGCAAAAGATCTTGCGGAATATGGAATCCGTGTAAATGCTGTTTCCCCGGGTACCATTGATACGGCGTTTCACTCTGCAACAAAACGTGAGATTCTGGAGTCCTGGAAGGAAGGAATCCTCATGAAGCGGCTTGGAGAGCCATCTGAGGTAGCGACAGTGATTGGATTCCTTGCTTCTGAAAAAGCTTCCTTTATTACAGGAGAGATTATTCAGATCAATGGCGGCCAAGTATTTATCTGATAATATAGAGAGGGAGTGGCGTGATGGTTTTAAAATATGAAGATATAATACCAAGTAATCCGGAGCCGGGAGTCACCAGGCGTATACTTGCAAGAGGAGGTAGTATGATGGGAGTAGAGGCCTCCTTTATAAAAGGAGCTGTGGGAAGTGTACATAGGCATCCTCATGAGCAGGTCAGCTATATCGTATCCGGTTCCTTTCAGTATGAAGCAGATGGTATAAAATACATTCTAAAGGCTGGCGACAGCTACTATGTAGAACCGGATTCACTTCATGGTGCAACTGCATTGGAGGATTCTGTTATTCTGGATATTTTTACACCCCAGCGGGAGGATTTTGTTGCGGAGGTAAAAGATGGGAATGAAGTGCAGCAGGTATTAGCAATTAAAAATTAAGCTATAAGATTTCAAACAGGATTGACAGGGTGTCAATCCTGTTTTTTCTAAAACAATACCTTGAAAGCCAGTTGACTATTATTTCTTTATTAAATCTTGCATTTACACTGGATTTATGCTATAGTATCTCCCGTAATAAGGCCGTGAAATCCTTTGTTTTAAAGAGATTTTCACAAAAAACAGACCGGTGTGTTCGTGACCTTCCACACCTAAAACAAAACTAAAGGAGAATTAAATATGAATCACAAATCATCAGTGAAAACCCATTTCATAGTTTTTTCTGCAGTTATTGCTGCAATCTACACGGTGCTGACCATGGCATTTGCCCCAATCAGCTTTGGACCTGTCCAGTTTCGGATTTCCGAAATGCTTTGTATCCTTCCCTACTTTACTCCAGCGGCAATTCCAGGATTATTTATCGGTTGTTTACTGTCCAATTTCCTATGCGGAGCGGCAGCGCTTGATGTGGTTTTTGGCAGTCTTGCTACCCTGATTGGAGCGATTGGTGCGTATAAACTCCGGGGGAATAAATGGCTGGTTTGTATTCCGCCCATTTTATCCAATGTTCTTATTATTCCATGGGTTCTTCGATATGCTTACGGTTCGCCGGATCTGATATGGTATGCGATGGTCACTGTTGGTATCGGAGAAGTGCTTGCAATTGGAGTATTGGGAAATATTCTTCTGGGCGTACTTAACAGGTATAAATATTTTATATTTGGACGTTTTTTATCAGAAACGGTTTAATAAAAGATCAGAAATGCAGGAACTCCTGACCCAGTAACGTGTCAGGAGTTTTTTATATATAATTTCTCTTTCATTAGATAGTTACATGTGGTAAAATATATTTATCTAAAACAATGCTATGTAACCGAAATGTAACCGTTTTTTTATATAATAAATTTGTAAACAAAGGACTATGGTGAAGGGATGACAGTTGGAAGAATGAGTGTGGTTCGAAATGGAGATAGATATTTTACAATTGCAGTAGATGAATTTGATGATGATTGTATTAAAGGAATGTTATTTCATGATAGCGACTCCGATGGAATATTATTTGATAGCCTTCTGGAGATGTTTTTTAATATGGATCGGATCTTCGATCAACTAGGCAGCCCAAAACAAACCGTTCAAAGGCGGCAATTTTCCGGAATAGAGGATCTTTCTCCGGAATTAAAAAGAAGTAGTGAAAAAGAGAGACCGGGTAAACTGGCTACCTTTTATGTTTTTGTACAGTATCGGTATTATGCAAGTTGGCAGGGGAATTTTAAGTGGATTGAAGGCGATGTAAAGACACCGTTTGAAAGTGAACTTGATTTGATTCTTTCTATGTATCTGCTGCTGACTGGTAATGACAGGAAAGAGCAGGTTCATAATATTATTACTACCTGCCACGTGGCTATTGACAGCTACCAATCCGGTAAGTTTACCGGAAATTACCAGAATATACCATCTGAGATATTAGAGCAGCAGACGCAGCCAGTGGACATGGCAAAGTCATTGGGCACTTTTATGGAATATGAATTAAAAAATGACGATATTCCAAAGTATGGACTAAACTATGGACAGCTGATATCCAGTGACGCGTGTATGTTCTGCAGAAGAGGGGGAAAGGTCGCTTCCTTTTCTATTAAAGTGTTATTTCATGAACACTCAACCTGGCAGGGAATTATTTACTGGAGAGAGGGAAGACAGCAGCAGCTGTTCCGCAGTTATAAGGAAATGCTTTATTTGATCGCGTCAGTAGCAGAAGCTTCAGCAGAAAACAATGGTTTCAGGGAGCTTCTACCGGCAGGACAGGGACTTGCGTGATCAGGATCATGATATTCGGTGTCATAAAGTGCACTTTACAGGTCATAGAATCTGTAAGGTGCATTTTTATATAATATGGGAAATATACAGCTGCTGCAAATGGAGCATCTCATCAGGAAGCTTCGTCCCTGTTATAATTCACCGGTAGATTTTCTTCCGTTTTTCTTATATAATAAAGAAGAAAGCGGTTGACTTTATAAGAAAAAAGCAGTAAAAGTAAGTGAAAGTAACCGTTACATAAATAAATTATAATTTAAGGATGGATAAAGCATGTATCAGATTGATTTTCATAAACCACAGGCAGTTCATTTTATTGGTATTGGAGGAATCAGCATGAGCGGTCTGGCTGAGATTCTCATGGATGAGGGATTTTCGGTGACCGGATCAGATTCCCATGAATCGGAGCTGACACATCACTTAATAGCAAAAGGCGCGAAGATAGTCTATGGACAGTGTGCAGAGAATATTACAGAGGGAATTGATGTGGTTGTTTATACGGCTGCAGTCCATTCCGATAATCCAGAGCTGAAAGCTGCAAAAGAGAAGGGACTTCCCATCCTCAGCAGGGCAGAACTGCTGGGTCAGATGATGAAGAATTATGAGAACGCGATTGCCATTTCTGGCACTCATGGAAAGACTACAACAACCTCTATGATTACAGAGGTTCTTCTCTGTACGGATGCCGACCCTACCATTTCCGTAGGAGGAATTTTGAATTCCATTGGGGGAAATATCCGTGTAGGCGGTCCGGAACTTTTTGTGACCGAAGCCTGCGAATATACCAACAGTTTTCTGTCCTTTTATCCCACCGTGGAGATTATTCTAAATATAGAAGCAGATCATCTTGATTTCTTTAAAGATATCAAGGATATTCGCAATTCATTTCGGCTGTTTGCTCAGAAGCTGCCCAAGGATGGACTTCTGGTAATTAACAATGATATTGAAAATATTGAGGAGATCGTGCGGGATCTTCCATGTAAGGTGATTACTTTTGGCAAGAAAGACGGAAGCAGATACCAGGCGGAATCCATTCAGTTTGATGAGCTGGCAAGGTCTACCTATGACTTGAAGATTGATGGCTCTGTTGTTGATACGGTAACACTTGGAGTACCTGGAGAACACAATGTGTATAACTCCCTGGCAGCGGCAGCCGTATGTGCAGAACTTGGAATATCACTGGAACAGGTGAAAAAGGGATTGAAACATTTTACCGGTACCAACCGGCGCTTTGAAAAGAAGGGTGAACTGGGAGGTATTACGATTATTGATGATTATGCTCATCATCCCCAGGAGATCCGGGCGACTCTAAGCACCGCGCAGCATTACCCACACAAAAAACTTTGGGTTGTCTTCCAGCCCCATACTTATACACGTACAAAGGCATTTCTTGATGAATTTGCAGATGCATTGTCTCTTGCAGACGAGGTGATTCTGGCAGAAGTTTATGCAGCAAGAGAAACCGACAATCTGGGGATCAGCTCTGCAGATATAGTGGAGAGAATAGAGAAAAAAGGTGTAAAAGCGCATTACATTACCTCGTTTGACGAGATTGAAACATTTATTTTAGAAAATTGTATACACGGTGATTTGTTGATAACTATGGGTGCCGGAGACATTGTAAAAGTGGGAGAAAAGCTGTTGGGC
>JAQSYE010000019.1 GCA_029256305.1 Lacrimispora sp.
ATCCCAGCTAAGAGCTGTAATTGAATTCCCCTTAACGGTCATGCTCACCTGATCTTTGAATCCGTTCTCATCAAATTTCGGTGATTCATAAGTATAGGTCCCATCCTTTAAAGAAGATGTTACCTCAGATTCCCCACTAGTTGTCTCCGGCACAGCCGGTTCCTCTCCCCTTGCCCTGGCAAGCGCCTGATCCACAGCCTCTTTAATGGCATTGCTGCTGAGGGTTGCACCTGAAACCGCATCCACCTCAGTGGACTGCTTGGCAAGAATGGAATCCGTTAACCCTGGCAATACCATATTAAGCAGAGTTTCCTTTTCTCCATTTACTACAATGGAATCAATGGTTTTTCCTGATACTGTTATATCTGCGGTGACAATCCCGCCGTAGCCTCTTGCAGTACCCGTATAGGTACCCGGAACATAGATTTCGGGTCTAACACTATTGTCAATCGCCTTATAAAGTGGGTCTGTACCAAAAACAGTAGCGCCAGCCAGCAAAATCATGGCTCCTAATCCAATATACCCGTTTCGTTTAGTATTTGCGTTACTTTTATTCATATATCCTCCTGCTTTTATAAAGTTTGACTTTATTTTAACATACCACTCCGGGCTAGGGCAACGACTTTATGAAATTTTAATTATGTTTGGAAGGAATGGGGATTATATGTTATAATGAAACAGAGTTTATTTTAAGCCATTCTGCTTCATAATCATAGAAAATAAGTAAAAGGATCTGTTAGAAATGGAATTTAAAAAGCATAAGAAAGAAGTCATATTAATCGTTATAATTATAGCAATATCCTGCGTTCTTCTTCTGGTAAACCAGATCGTTTTTTCAAAGCCTGCCAGATATCTGGAGATCACTGTAGATGGGGTGGTTGTTGAAACTTTAGACTTAAACCGGGATACAGAGATTTTAGTGAACGGATATCACGGGGGCACAAACCGCATTGTGATTGAAAGCGGTAAAGTGCACGTTTCTGATGCAACCTGCCCGGACAAAATCTGTATTCATCAGGGCACAATTGAACAGACAGGGGAAAGCATTGTCTGTCTGCCCAATCGTATGATCGCCCAAATTATCGGTAATTAAACACCTAATCCTCTCTTTTGTCTCCAAAAAAGAATAATGCCACCGTTCCAGGGCCTGTGTGGCAACCGATTACGCAGCCAATGCTGTTGATGATTACTTTTTCCGAAAGCATGGGGAAGCGTTCTTCAATAAGAGCCGCCACTTCTTTTGCATCGGTTTCACAGGCAGAATGGGCAATCACACATTTTCCGTTGTAACGGGAACCATTTTGGGCATGTAACTCCATCATTTTTACCATTTCCTGAATGGCTCTTTTTTTTGTGCGTATTTTCTGCCTTGGAATTAAATGTCCTGTATCATCTATATTCATGAGAGGGCAGATATTTAATACAGTTCCAAGCATAGCAGCGGTAGCAGATATTCTTCCTCCCCGTTTAAAACTGGTAAGATCCGTGGAGAAAAACCAATGGTGTACCGAAAGCCGGTTATTCATAACCCATTCTGCTGCGGTTTCTAACGTCGCTCCATTATCCCGTAAATCTGCTACTGCATCGGTTAAAAGTCCATAGCCGGATGACGCCCCAAGTGAATCCAGTACGATAATGGTTCGCCCCGGGAATCTCTGGCGCATCTCAATTCCTGCCACACAGGCGGAATTATAAGTACCGGAGATCCCGGAAGACAGGGTCAGATGCAGAATATCCTTTCCTTCTTTTAAGATCGGTTCAAAGAAATTGCAGTACTCCTCAACATTCACCTGAGAGGTATAGGGTGCTGCCCCCTTGGCAATCCGGTCATAAAATTCTTCAAATGGGATACTCTCTCCCAAATCATCCGGATAAGTAACTCCATCCATTGTGTAATGAAAACATACATAAGGAATATTGCGGCTTTCGAAAAATTCCTTTTTCATATCTGCCGTAGAACAACAAGTTAAAACAAAATTCCCCATACCCGTGCACCTCCTGCCTTAACTGGCCTTTTTATAGTGTTTTACCCTGAATCGGAATTTTTACCATAAACTCCGTTCCAACATCAATCTTTGATTCCACCGTAATGGTGCCATGATAAAAGTTTACGATATGCTTTACAATGGACAGACCAAGGCCGGTCCCGCCCTGTTTTTTGCTTCTTCCCTTATCAACCCGATAGAACCGTTCAAATATACGTCCTAACGATTCTTTTGGGATTCCCATTCCGTTATCCTTCACCCGGATAATTACATTGCGGTCTTCCTCCCTTACGGTAATCCATACCTCACCGCCCGGTTTATTATATTTTACCGCATTGCTGACCAGATTGCCAATTAATTCCTTCATCTGCTGACCATTGGCGTAAATACAGATTGGTTTGCAGTCCATATGAAGAAGAACTTCGTGGGAGGCTGCAAGGGGTTCCAGCGATTCGATAATATCCTCTACCAGTATGGAAAGGCGTACATCGCTTTTTAAAACCTCTGCCTCCTTTGTTTCAAGACGGGATATCATAAGAATATCATTAATCAGGTTATTCATATTCCCCGCTTCTTTTTTAATACGTTTTATAAAATCAGCCTTTTGATTTTCATCCTGTATAATCCCGCTTTCCAGAAGCTCTGCATAGCCCTGCACTGATGTAATGGGAGTTTTTAATTCATGGGAGGCATTGCTGAAAAATTCCTGACGAATCTGCTTTTCCCGTTCAATCTGGTTTAGATAATCTTTTACATTCTTTGACATCCTGGTAGTGGTTTCTGCAATGATATTAATCTCCGGATATTGATATCTTTCAAATGAAAGATCTGTATAATCTCCGTTTACCTTCAGCATTTCCTGAGATATTTCCTTAAGCGGCCGTGTAATTGATTCAGCAAAACTATCCGCTGAAAAAGCAGAATACATGATTGCAGCAAGAAAACTCAGCCATACTGCGGGGAGAAGAAGGATTAAATTTTCTTTCATTCCAGTATAAGGAATTGCCATTCGCAGAATGTAATCGGATTTGGAAGAGCGGACAGCTACATAAATCATGTTTTCCTTAAGGGTGTTTGAGTAGCGTCTGGCAGTCCCTACACCTTCCGCCAATGCCTCCTTCACCTCTTCCCTGTCTCCATGATTATCCAAAGAAGCGACCGCTACTTCTCCAGTATCGGCCGCTACAGTTCCGTCCAGACAAATGACGGTGAAACGGCTATGGTTTTCGCTTAATGTGGGCTTTAGCTCTCCGATTTCCTTTTCTAAATTTCCGGAATAATCAAGAACCTCATCCATAGCCTTTAACGTATATTTCATATCTTTTTGTGAATTTTTAAGCAGAGCACTGCTGGAGGCAATATAAAATATGGAACTGCTCAGTATCAGCACCACAACTATAATCTGAATAAATTTTACAAAAATCGCCTTTTTCATAGTACCTCCATCCGCTCTTTTATATAGCATGCCTTTTTCACTATTCTTCCGTTTTGATAAAACGATATCCTACCCCCCGGACTGTCTTGATGCAGGAACCGCCATTGTCACCCAGTTTCTGCCGAAGCGTTCGGATATGCATATCAAGAGTTCTGGTTTCTCCGTCATAATCATATCCCCAGATATGATTTAGTAGTTCATCTCTGGTAACAACCTTATTATGGTTCTCCATCAAATACTGTAATAAATCAAATTCTTTTAATGTAAGCTCGACTTTAACTCCGTCACAATAAACCTCTCTGGTCTTTTTGTTCAGGCTCAGACAATACTGCTCCAGTTCATCCTCAGATCCCTGATTTTTTGTACTACGCCGCAGAAGGCTGCGAATACGGGCCGCCAGTTCCATGACACCAAATGGCTTTGTCATATAGTCATCAGCACCGCCATCCAGACCGGCAACCTTATCAAATTCCCGGTCTTTTGCAGTCAGAACAAGTATGGGAATGTCTTTTAACAGATCATTTTTTCGAATTCTGCGAATTGCAGACATTCCGTCCATGCCGGGAAGCATGAGATCAAAAACTGCCAGCGCCGGTTTGTTTGTTTCCATGTGCTTAAGAGCTTCCTCTGCCATCTCATAGGAAGATACCTCATATCCAAAGCCTTCCAGGGCAATTTTAATTAAATCCCTGATATTATCATCATCTTCGACTACATAGATTCGTTCCATACATACTCCCTTCTGTCTCAAAAAAGTTAAATACGTTTCTTATAGTTCTTCTTTTACATAACCTGCAATATTGTGGGCATGATCAGAAATTCTCTCTAAATTGCTTAATGCATCCAAAAATACAACTCCATTCTCTGGTTTGCAGGATTGATCTGATAAACGTTCAATATGGCGTTCTCTTAATTCCTCTTCCAGACTGTCTACATTCTCCTCACACTGAACCACGGAACGAACCTCTGTCATGTCAGAAGTTTCTCTGGCTTTGATTGCATGTTCTAAGGAAGCGCGGACGGCCTTTAACATTTCCTTCATTTCACTTTCTGCTTCTTTGGAGAAAATAATATTACGGTTTGTTTTCTCCGTCGCCAGTTCCGATAAGTTTTCGCAATGATCACTGATCCGCTCTATATCGCTGACCGTGTAAAAAAGATTTTTAACCAGGATATGCTGTTCTTCGTTTAAAGACTGATTGTTGATTTTAATTAAATAATCGGTCAGTAATTTCTCATAGTGATCAATTTTCTGTTCCAGTTTTTCCACCTGCTTTATCTCTGATAAATCATTGGTAAGAAGTGCATCTGCTGCCACATCAAAATTCTCAAGAGCAGCATAACCCATATTAACCACTTCATGATTTACATTCTCTATTGCAAAAGAAGGCGTTTCCAGAATTCGTTCGTCTAAGTGACGCTTCATATCACTCTCAGGATCTGATGCCTCTTCATTTTCATCGCTCCGGATAAAAATACCGGAGGCCTTTACCAAAAGACCTGCAAAAGGAAATAGTATAATGGTATTGCTTACATTAAATATCGTATGAAATATGGAAATCTCAACGCTGGAAATGGAAGAAGATGCAAGTACTGGATTCATCTGAAACACAATAAACATGATAACACCGAAAATACATGCTCCCAGAACATTAAACAGCAGATGAATAACAGCTGCGCGTTTGGCCGTTTTATTGGCTCCCAGGCTTGATAAAATAGCAGTTACACAGGTTCCGATATTCTGACCAAGTGTAATAAAAATAGCGGACTGCCAGTTTACGATTCCGTTTAATGCAAGAGTCTGTAAAATACCCACAGACGCAGAAGAACTTTGTATAATTCCTGTTACCACTAGTCCAGCAAGAATTCCTAAAATAGGATTTCTGCCCAGTACCGAAAACGCCTGTCCAAAAATAGGTGCGTTCCGATAAGGAGTAATAGAGGCAGACATAAAGCCAAGTCCGATAAATAAAACACCAAATCCAACCAGGATTTCACCAATCTGCTTTTTCTTTTCATTCTTTGAAAACAGGCTAAAAACAGCACCTACACCTACCAGTGCAGGTGCGAAGAATTCCGGTTTTAGCATCTCTCCCCATTCACTCATGGAAACAATCCAGCTGGTTACTGTTGTTCCGATATTGGCACCCATAATAATACCGACAGCCTGCTGGAGATTCATAATTCCCGCATTGACAAACCCAACCACCATAACTGTAGTGGCTGAACTGCTCTGTATAATAGCTGTGATTCCGGTTCCCAATAAAACTCCCATCAGCCGATTGCTTGTCAATGCACCAAGCAGCTGCTGCATCTTATGACCAGCAGATTTTTGAAGTCCATCAGCCATGGCATCCATTCCGTAAAGGAACATACCCAGCCCTCCGATAAACTTGAATAGCATTTGTATATTGGTTACTGACATTTTTACCTCCCGTATTTCATGAAATCATCTTATGTAAGCATCATATCAAATCTATGTAAAGTATTTTGCATATAAATGTAAATTTTATGTAAAATTTTATCTTATTGTAAAATCTCTTTATAAACACGGAGAACATTACCATAGAAAACAGCTTCTATTTCCCCATCATGAAAGCCTTCTTTTTTCATACAAGCCTCTAAAAGCGGCAGATCTTCCGGAGATTTCATCTCCAGTTCTCCTCCGATTCCATCAAAATCTGATCCCAGACCGATGCAGCCAATTCCACCGATCTTTTTTAAATGCTTTATGTGTGAGACCATATCCTCAATCCGGCTTAACGACTGTTCCCCTTTCTTCCAGTCATGTAGAAAATCTCCGCAAAAATTAATACCGGTAACTCCACCCCGCTCTGCAAGCATTTTAATCATCTCATCTGTTAAATTTCTGGGATTGGAAGCTATGGTTCTCGCATTGGAATGGCTTGCTACAAACGGCTTTTTCGTGTGTCGAAACACATCATAAATGCCTGCATCGGATAAATGTGATACATCAATGATCATGCCTAGCCGCTCCATCTCCTCTACAAAAGCAATACCTGTTTCTGTCAGCCCGTGTTCTGTTTCCGGTTCAAAAAAAGCTTCTTCCTTCTCAATCCGGACCCTGTTTGGATAAGCCAGTTCATTGATATGATTCCAGGTAAGAGTCATCATACGGACTCCCAGACGGTAAAAATTACGCAAAAAAGCCGTTTCTCCCTGGCAGACACCACCCTCCTCAATAGTGAGCATGGCAGACATCCGCCCTTCCTTCCGGTTTTTTTCAATGTCTTCATATGTCCTAACAATTCCAATTAAATCCCCATATAGTTCCAGTTCGGTATAAAATAAGTCAAGCAGCTTCATGCAGTATTCAAACGGCCTTTCGTGCTTTGTCAACTCCGTAAACAGGGCGAAATTCTGCAGACAGTAATTTCCTTTTTTCATTCTTTCCAAGTCAATATGACAATCATTTTTTAAAATAGAACCTTCTTTTCCTGCCTGCCTTCTGTAATAAAGCTCTGCTATGGTATCACAGTGCATATCTGCAACATTCATTTTATGATCCTTTCTTATTATAAAGATTCTCTGACGCCCGAAAAGGAGCAGCCGTAAAAGAGCTACTCCTTTGGTACCTATGCAAATAGTATCACTCCTATGACATATTTGCAAGAAATTATTCGTTTGCTATTCACTGCGAAGCGCATCGATGGGGCTTAAGTTAGCGGCACGGCTGGCTGGCATATATCCAAACAAAAGTCCGATTCCTACCGATACGCTAAAAGACACAATAACTGCACCCGGCGTAGGTGTTGCAGTTATTCCAATGGCAGCTCCGACTATAGTCGTCGCTACTGAGCCTACTACAATTCCAACCACTCCGCCAAGAGAACTGGTGACAGCCGCTTCGATTACAAACTGCTGCATAATGTTGATTTTTTTTGCTCCCAGGGCCTTTCTGATTCCAATTTCCCTGGTCCGCTCCGTCACTGACACCAGCATAATATTCATGACCCCCACACCTGCAACCAGAAGTGAGATTCCGGCAATTCCACCTAGTACCATGGACATCATGGAAATCATGGAGTCCAAAGATTCCAGCATTTCACTCATGGCAGTAACGCGGAACAGACTGTCATCTTTGTAAATGCCCATCAAAAATGTTTCCAGAGACTCCTTGGCTTTTGCCGTGTAGTCAGTATCTGATGTTGCAAAGACATAGTTGCTGATACGGGCTGTATTATTCATTTTCGCAGCACTGCTGTAAGGAAGATACAAAATATCGTCCGTTCCTCCCGCCTCCAGCTCATCCTCATCCTGTCTGGAAATTACTCCGACAATCCGGTAGGCACTGCCATTCATTTTAATTGTTTTGTCTATGGCATTATCAACGCTTCCATATAATTTCCAGGCAACGTAATACCCTACCACACATACCTTCTGTCTGGAAGCAATGTCGGAATAGGAAATAAAACGTCCTGCATTAAGAGTCTGATCCTTCATGTCTAAATATTCTTCACTTACTCCTGTTACTGTTGTATCTTCCAGAGATTCTGTTCCGTATTTCAAGGTGGCACTAACAGACACACTTGGCGTCATATGGGAAAATAAATCCCTGTTGTCATTATAAAACTGGTACATATCATCTACATCCGCATACCTGGTTGTTAAATTTGTTAGACGGACCGTCATCTGATTGGTACCCATACTGGTGAAGCTGTCCTTCATATAAGACATCTGACCATTTACAAGACTGACCAGAATAATCACCGATGCCACACCGATTATAATACCCAGCATGGTAAGAAAGGAACGCATCTTATTACCCCAGATACTTTTCAGAGCCATTTTAAAGGATTGCAGAATATTCATTTACGTCTCCATCGAAATTAATCTTACCATCATGCACCCTGATCACACGCCGAGCCTCTAACGCAATGGTGCTGTCATGAGTAATCATCACAATGGTATTGCCTTCATCATTTAGTTCCTTTAAAAAATCCAGTACATCCCGGCTGGTTTTGGAATCCAGTGCACCTGTTGGTTCATCTGCCAGAATCAGAGACGGATTTCCTGCCAGAGCTCTGGCTATGGATACTCTTTGCTGCTGTCCGCCGGATAGCTGGTTGGGTAGATTTTTCCACTTCTCTGCCAGTCCCACCCGTTCTAATGAGGCCATGGCACGTTCCTTTCGCTCCTCTGTACCGGCACCGGAGTAGAGAAGCGGCAGTTCCACATTTTCCAGAAGATTTAGTCTGGGAAGCAGATTGTACTGTTGAAAAATAAAACCAATCATTTTATTACGTATCTGTGCCAGCTGATTGTCCGACATGCTTCCCACATCTGCTCCGCCTAAGAGATACTCTCCATCGCTTGGAACATCAAGTGCTCCGATAATGTTCATAAGAGTTGACTTTCCGCTTCCCGATTTTCCCACAATGGCAACGAATTCTCCACGTAATATTGTCATGGTTACTCCGTCATTTGCACGCACTTCTTCCTCGCCCATCTGGTAAACCTTGTAGATTTCTTTTAATTCAATCAAGGGTTCTGCCACATTTCATTCCTCCTCATTATTTTGACCGGGACTGGCCTCCCTGGCTGTTGCTTCTGCTATTATTATTTCCGCTGCCGCTTCGTCCTGCGCCTCCCACGGAACCGCCCATTCCCCCTTCTGGAGGAGCACCCATTCCGCCCTGCATGCCGGTTGTTTTACTTGTGGTTACCGTAGTCTGAGCAACATAAATCTCCTGATTTTCTTCAAGACCTGAAGTTATTTCCACATAATCATCATTGATTAATCCTGTTTTTACTTCAACCTCCCTAAATCCTGCCGGGATATTCCCATTTGCTTCCTTTACCGTATCATCCTTTACATAGACATAATTCCCCCGTATCAGCGCATCGGCCGGAATTGTAAGTACACCATTAGCTTCATTAAGAACAATGATTCCATCTACATTCATGCCGGGAAGGAGGTCATCCATACCGTCATTTAGCGTAATGGTAACCGGATAATTTGTAACTCCATCGGTTGTGGTGCTTTTCAGACTTACATTGGTGACTGTGCCGGAAAATGTCTTGCCGCTTACTGCATCAGCAGTAATTGATACATTCTGCCCCACTGCCACTGATTTGACATCCAATTCATCCACACTCATCTCAAAGGTATAATTCGACATATCATAAATCGTTGCAAGTGTGGTACTGCCGCTGGAACTTTTTGTAATCTTATCTCCCACCTTTATGCTTTTTGTGATTACTTTACCTGATATGGGGGCCGTAATCGTATAGTTATCGTAGGTCTCCTGCGTGTTTTCCAGGGAGTTTTTTGCAGATTCCAAAGAAGACTGCGCTTTATCCAGGGCATCCTTATAGGTTCGGATCAGAGCCGCAGCACTTTTGCTCTCTATGGTGAAAACAGGAGTTCCCTTAGTCACGTAGTCACCTTCATGTACAAGCAATGCACTCACCTCAACACCTGCTGGAAGATCTGCTTTCATGGTGGTCTCAAGCTTTGCTTCAAAAGCCCCTTCCATACTGCATACAAAATCGCCCACTGTTGCCGTTGCCGAAGTATCCTTTGTCAGACCGCCAGGATTTTGAACTTCAATAGTGACATAACGGACAATCCGTCCTCCTGTCAGTGTAACATCCATGTTTCCCACAGAAACAACCGTTCCATTTATCTGTTCTCCCGTATCCACCAGAGATAAAACAGCTGTACTCCCCGCGGGTATCTGGGCTGCCTCTCCAGAGAGAAACGGAAGCTTGATTTTCATAATGCTGTCATCCACGACCGAGGCAATTTCAGTTTTATCACTGATTTTATCTCCTGCTTTAATGGATAAAGAGCTGATGTATCCTGTTTCCGTAGCTTTATATGTGTTTTGGCTGTAATCATTTAAAGCATCGTTGTAATTATCCAATGCGACCTGGTAGCTTTCCTGTGACCTCTCTAGAGAATTGTTTGCGCTAGTCAGCTGACTCTCCGCCGAAGAGCTGTCAATCCGATATAAAACCTGATCCTTTTGCACTTCATCTCCCTCTTCAAAGTTGGCTTCAATGACTTCTCCTTCTGCCAATGAGGTGATATCATACGTATCCTTTGGAGAAATGGTGCCGGAAGAAGATAATTCTGATGAGATATCTCTTTTTGTTACAACTGCAGTTTTAACTTTTTTTGCCTGTGCATCTGCTTCCTTACTCTTTTTGAATGATAAAGCAAAAAAGAGCCCTGCCACTGCAGTAAGAATCAGGATCAGAATGATGAATATTTTCTTACTCTTTCCTTTTCTTTTCTTCTGATCGCTTTTAAAAATTTTCTGGATGATTTTTTTCATTCCGGCCTCTCCCGTTAATCTTCTATATAATCAATCACAGTCCTTGTTTCATCTCCGTCATTATTGGTGGAAAGTGTATAAACAAGATTAACTGTATCTCCGACTCTCAAATCCCCATAAGAAGAAAATGCAAACTGCATCTCAGTGCTGGTAAGCGTATAGGTATTTCCGTCATCAAGAATGATGGCACTAGGATTCATTAAATCAGTGGAATTATAAACTACATTTGTTATTTCACCAAACGCTGCGGATCGTCCGCTTTCATTTTCAGTTCCAACGGTATAAAGCCATACTGTTTTGGATAATGAATGATAATAAACGAGAACTCCATCGGAACTTTCCAGTGCTACAGTAATGGCATCACTGGAATTGGTCACTGCATCTCCATCCAGATACACATTAGCCGCGCTGAGTTTAAAGGGCAGATAATTATTCAGACTGCTCTTGCTTCTTACCACTCTCGGCCCCTTTAAGCTGTTATCAACCATGGTAAAGGGATTGATTTCGCCGTCTTCGGTCAATTCACAATCTAAAATCTTTCCATACATGCTGCCGGAAGAATTGTTTGTTTTCAGAAGATTATAAAAAAGATTGATACAGTCATCCTTTTTCATCACTTCCTGGGCTTCCCGATTGATATTTTCATCTAGTTCAAGAAAATGGTATTTGGAAAGTCTGGATCCCGACTGGTCACCTGTAAAATCAGAATTTTTATATCCCAATAATGCCAGAACCCCTTTCACTGCATCCTGAAGTGTTATGTATTCATCCGGTTTAAACAACCCTCCCAGATAACCATTCATCCACCCCTGTTCCGCAGCAATCCGGATCTGAGCCGAATATTCATTGTCTCTTGGCACATCCGCAAATACAGAGGTATTACTTAGACTGCTTACTGTGCTTCGGTAAGAAGAAGCATTCACCAGCATAGCGGCAAATTCCCCGCGCTTGACAGTCATATCCGTGTTGGTTATATTCATAATACCGGATATACCGATGACTTTTTTTCTTAAATCGAAATTGGCTGATGCCTCTACTCTCATCGGTGTAACCGCCGTTGCAGCCAAAACCACTGCAAGTGAAGCCGCTACTCTTCGTGCATTCATCAAGGTTTCTCCTCTCCTTTATAAGGTTTCTTATTATCTTAACAGATCGTTGTGATGGCTTTGTGATGGCAAACTGAAATTAACCTGAAATAAAGGACCTCCTGTTTCCTGATATTTCAGCTTATTTTAAGGCAGTCCCTTTATAATAATAAGCAGGTACTACATTGCTTAAATTTGCTTAAATTTACTTAAAAGGCTATAATAATCAGTAATAAGTTCCTATATAAAATAAAGCAAAGGAGAACTTAACTATGAAGCTGTTAATTGTTGAGGATGAAGTCAGACTGGCAGAGGCCATGGGACAGATTATGAAGGAACAGCATTATCAGACTGATCTTGTTTATAATGGAAAAGACGGTTTATACTGTGGTCTGTCAGGAGAATATGATGTGATAATATTGGATGTAATGCTCCCTGGTGAGAATGGTTTTCAAATTGTTGAGAAGCTTCGGGAAGCTAAAATACAGACTCCCGTCCTTATGCTCACGGCGCGTGACAACGTAAGTGATAAAGTAACCGGACTGGATAAAGGAGCGGATGATTATATGACAAAACCATTTATTCCTGAGGAACTTCTGGCGCGTATCCGGGCGCTTTCCCGCAGACAAGGAGAAGTAATCGTAGAAGAAATGACGTTTGGAGATCTGAAATTGAATCTTTCCACCAACGATTTGTACTGCAAAACCAAATCCATTCATCTGGGCTATAAAGAATTTGAAGTTTTAAGAATCCTTATGAGCAATATCGGAAAAATCATATCAAAGGATACTTTAATCAACCGGGTATGGGGATCTGACTCTGATGCGGAGGATAATAACGTAGAAGCATATATTTCGTTTCTCCGTAAAAAGTTTAATTTCATCGGTTCAAAAGCAGAAATTACCACTGTGCGAAAAGTTGGATACCGCCTGGAGGAATCCAAATGATTAAGAAGTTAAGAATCAGGTTCATACTCATTAATATGGGCTTTGTAATCAGTATACTTGCCGTGGTGCTAGGAGCTTTTTACGTCTCAAACCGGAAGCGGATTATGCGGGACACCTCCATGGCTCTCATCCAGTCCATGAATCATGAGCGTTTTAAAATGCCGCCTGACAAAGTCGAATTTGGCAGGAGCCCGAGAAAAAATCCGATTCCTCTTATCCCAGTATTTGTAATAACATTGAAATCCGATAATACCATTGATAAAATCGAGGAAAATAACATTACGGTTTCTGATGAGTTAGCCTCAGCTTTAATAAAACTGGTTAATGATGCAGACAGCACAGAAGGGGTTTTAAAAGATTACGCTCTCCGATATATGAAAATTCCTGTCAAGAATGGATCAGAAATTGGATTTGCAGATCAAAGCTATGAGCGGGACACCTTAGAGGTTTTACTGGTTAACTGCACTCTGGTCTTTTTTACTGCCATAATTTTATTTTTCCTTTTAAGCCTGTTCCTCTCCCGCCTCGCTTTAAAGCCTGTAAAAAAAGCGTGGGAACAGCAAAACCAGTTTATAGCCGATGCTTCACACGAATTAAAAACTCCTCTTACTGTTATTCTGGCCAATTTACAGATCCTTTTTACCCATAAAGAGCGCACGATAAAAGAACAGGAAAAATGGCTGATCAATACAAAGGAGGAGGCAGACCGAATGAAACAGCTGGTGGAGGAGCTTCTTTTCCTGGCCCGCTCGGATACGGAATCCGTGGAAGCGGTTCAGATCTCAAAGCTTCCTCAGGATTTCAGTGAACTGGTTTTAAATGGTGTGCTGCTCTTTGAATCGGTTGCTTTTGAAAGTAAGGTTACTTTGGACAACAACATTCAAACCGATATTTATTTAGAAGGCAACGAGGTCCAGTTAAAACAATTAATTACCATTCTTCTGGACAATGCCTGCAAATATGCCGGAATCAATGGCTCTGTATCCGTTCGTTTAAAAAAGCAGGCCGGGCATGGGATTCTCACAATTATCAATACAGGAGAGCCCATATCACAAACAGAACAAGAACACATTTTTGAACGGTTTTACCGATCTGATAAATCCAGAGTCAGGAAAGAAGGCGGTTACGGTCTGGGGCTTTCTATTGCGAAAACAATTATTGAGCAGCACAAGGGGAAAATAAGTGTCGCCAGCAGTGCAGAAACCGGAACCATATTTACCGTTACATTACCCGTCATCTCCCATACTGAGTAAAAAAAGAGACAAGCAATTACGGTTCATCAACTCCGTAACAGCCTGTCCTTTTTTTATTATTACGTAACAGCAATTCCCTGTTCCTCAATCCGTTTTCTGATATTAAGCATCTTCTCATCGGTCTGTGCAATGACATCTGCACATTCCCGCAACTCATCACTGATCTCCTGGGTATATTCCTGCATTTCTTTTTTGTATTTCAATTGATGATCCAGACTGGCCCAGAAATCCATAGCCATGGTGCGGATCTGAACTTCCACCCGCAACCACTTTTTCTGATCTGAGAAAAAGACAGGAATCTCAATGATCATATGGTAACTGCGGTATCCGTTACCTTTAGGCTGGCTGATATAATCCTTTATGGCAATGATATGGACATCATCCTGTCTTGCAAGCATATCGGCGACTGCATAAATGTCATCGAGAAAGGAACAGATCACGCGGATTCCAGCAACATCATCCAGATTCTCCATCATGGATTCTAAGGTAACTGGAAGATCTCTGCGCTTTAACTTTTCAACAATACTAACCGGTTTTTTTACTCTGGATTTCACCAGTTCAATGGGATTTCTGGAGTTCTTCACTGACAGTTCGTCGTTTAAAACTTCCAGCTTCGTCTTGACCTCACGAATGGCACAGGTATACATCATCATAGCTTCCTGAAACTGATATGCCTGCTTAATCAGGGGGTCTGGAACTGAAACCAGATTTGGGACTTTTACAATTGACTGATTCAGTTCACTGTTCGGGTTCATACTAATATTCATTCTTTTACCTCAAAAAGCAGCTCCGGTTAAACCGCCTCTGCTGCGTCAACTGCTTCTTTCAGCCATGGCGCCTCTAAATACTCCACGGTTCCTGCATCTACTGAAGCAGCAATCTTAGGATCAATGGGGATTCTCGCCAGTACTTTGACACCGTAATTTTCAGCCACCTCTTCTATATGACTTTCTCCAAATACAGCGATCTGCTTTCCACAATCTGGACAGTTTAAATAACTCATATTTTCCACAAGTCCAAGAATGGGTATGTTCATCTTCTTCGCCATATTCACCGCTTTTCCAACAATCATGGAAACCAGTTCCTGAGGAGAGGTTACAATAATAATGCCATCGAGAGGCAGTGACTGGAATACGGTTAAAGGCACATCACCAGTTCCCGGGGGCATATCCACAAACATATAATCAACATTCTCCCAAAGAGTTTCCTGCCAGAACTGCTTTACTGCTCCGGCAATGACCGGTCCTCTCCAGATGACGGGATCCGTCTCCTGATCCAGAATCAAATTTGCTGACATTACTTCAATTCCTGTGGCACTGACAGCCGGAATCATCAGTCCGTTTGGTGTCATTCCAACACCGTTATCTGACAAACCGAATGCCTTCGGTATGGAAGGTCCTGTAATATCCGCATCCAGGATCGCTGTTTTGTATCCCTTTCCATTCATGCTGGCTGCCATCAGGGAAGTTACCAGCGACTTACCTACGCCACCTTTCCCGCTCACTACTCCTATTACCTTTTTTACTATGCTGGAAGGATTAAGCGGTTCCAAAAAACTTGCTTGCGCTTCCTCTCTGCTCCCGCAACTTTCTCCACAAGTATTGCAATTATGAGTACAACTCTCACTCATGATTCATTCCTCCTGTTAAAACAGATATTATTTATAGATAGCAGCCTGACCTGGGGCCGCTCTGTTCTATCCCTATTATATTACATTTGCCTAAAGGTCATAAGTATAGATACATAAGATTATATTACGAAATCCGACTTATGTCTATGTGTTTTACTATGGCATATGACTATCTCTCTGATTCAGATCACAAAATATGACATCTTTTTCATCTGCAAGAAACCCCGGCGTATCAAATTGATACGCCGGGGCTTTGGTCATTATTTTGTCCGAAGCAACTGTACACTACGAAATGTTCGAAAAACACCGATGGAATCCATGGTTTTAAGTAAGGTGTAAAAAATCATGGAATCAATGGGCCACATAACCAGATTTTTCAGTGCTCTTGCCGGCAGCAACACCATAAATCCTTTCCCATAAAGCATGGAAAGACAAAGGGTGTTTAATATCACGTTGCAGATCAGCATAACCACAAGTTTGGATATCAGAATTCTTCTTAAGGTTACAGGCTTCTTATAGTACAGAATGCCGTACAAGATTCCTGCCAGGGCAGTAACCAAGGTAAAACCAGGAAAAAAGGCGCCGGTGGGTTTTAATAAATACTTCAGCACATCAAGGCTTCCGGAGAACAGTCCGCCCACTACCGGACCGAATAAGTAGGAAATGATTCCATTGGGAATGGATGAAAACGTGATCTTAATGTAGCTTCCCAGCTGTATGGAGAACATATCCAAAATAATGGCAACTGCGGCAAACATGGCTGCGGCAGTGATTGTTCTTACAGATTTCAGCTCTCTGTAAGAA
The DNA here is from genome assembly GCA_029256305.1 of Lacrimispora sp. Lineage (GTDB taxonomy): Bacteria > Bacillota > Clostridia > Lachnospirales > Lachnospiraceae > Lacrimispora. Next base: position 16,444 of record JAQSYE010000019.1, read on the forward strand.
TCGGTGAACAAAGTGACGAATTTTTTCATAAAAAAAAACCTCCTTTGCAGACCTCAGACTACGACCGGAGATAAGACACCTATCTTCTGGTGCAGCGGGATGCGACTCGTGTACCGCAAGAAAATCTTTTCGTCCTGCTGACAACTCCCTGTTCAGCTGGCACTTAACGCACACAAGTCTACTCTGCGACTTTTATTTAGTTTTTTATATCGCCATCAGTATAACATAGATTTTTAAGAAATCAAGTGTTTTTTTCAACAAAACTGTTTCTTTCTATTACACGGTGTACCAATAAAGCAATACAACTTCCAAGGAAAGCGCCTCCCAGCACATCGGTTGGAAAGTGAACAAATAAATACAATCTGGAAAATGCAATCAGCACTGCCAGGAACAGAAAGGGGATTCCGAGCTTTTTATTATAGAGCCAGATGCTGAATGCCCCTTCAAAAGAAGCCAATGTATGACCGGATGGAAAGGAAAAGTCCTTTGGATTCTGAATCAAAAGGACGGTCTGGGTATCGATCCAACAAGGTCTGGGCCTTTCAATAAGGTTTTTCAGTATCATATTTCCAAGAAGAAGTCCCACCGCCAGACTTAGCAATACACTGATTCCTATTTTTCTGGTTTTAGGAATACAAAACAGCACCACGCCGGTTAAAATCCAGACAAATCCATGGTCTCCCAGGCTGGTAATGCGAGTCATGACCAAATCAAGCCATGGACTATGCAGAGACTGCAGTGCATACAAAATAGCAAATTCTATTTGATAAAACATTGTTCAACACTCCTTTGTTATGGAAGATCCCACATTTATTTACAATCTTAATTTTTATTAAATCATTTGACAACGGAAAGATTTGCGTATAGGATTAAGCATAGTTGAATTTTCGACAGGAAATACAGGAGGCTTTGTCATGAAACACGTAAGACAATTCAGCATTATTTTATTTATCTCACTTGCAGGAGAAGTGATTCATTTATTAGTACCACTTCCCGTACCTGCCAGTATCTATGGTCTTATTCTTATGCTTTTCGGTTTAAAAACCAAACTCATTCCCCTTGTAGCAGTTGAGGATGTCAGTAATTTTTTACTGGAAATTATGCCCATGATGTTTATACCTGCGGCAGTGGGACTATTGGATTCGTGGGGCTCCCTTCGACCAATACTCATACCTTTTCTGGTAATAACACTTTTCTCCACCGTTATTGTTATGATAATGACAGGAAAAGTAACCCAGTTTTTTATTGAAACCGATAAAAAGAAGAAAGGAACAGATCATGAATCAAACAATCGGTGATTTTTTATTTTTCGGCTCCGTTTTAAGCCTTGTAAGTTATGAAATGGGAATCCAGCTTAAGAAACGTTTTAAACTGGCCATCTTTAATCCTCTTTTAATTTCAATTTTAATTGTAATGGCATTCCTGTCAGTCTTTAAGATTGATTATACCGTCTACAATGACAGTGCAAAATACATCAGTTATCTTTTAACTCCTGCAACCGTGTGTCTGGCTGTGCCTCTTTACCGTCAGTTAAATCTGTTAAAAAAGCATTCCAAGGCAATTATTGCAGGAACACTAACAGGTGTTCTCACCACCATGTGTACCGTATTACTTATTGCACTAGTGTTTGGCTTAAACCATCAGGAATATGTAACCTTTTTACCCAAATCCATAACTACCGCCATTGCAATGGGAATATCAGAGGAGATGAAAGGGTTTGTGACAATCACGGTTGCCAGTATCATTGTAACCGGAATTTTAGGCAGCATTATCGCTGAAACGGTATGCCGGATATTTAAAATTACAGACCCGGTTGCAGTAGGTATTGCCATCGGATCTGCATCACATGCGGTAGGCACCACGAAAGCAATGGAAATAGGGGAAATCGAAGGTGCCATGAGCAGTCTTGCAATTGCCACTTCCGGGCTTTGTACGGTTGTATTCGCTTCTATTTTTGCTAATTTTCTATAATATGTCGTTCCAATCAAATCGCCCCCCCTGCCAGAAGAAGCGTTGTCCGCGTACTTTTTGCAGGTCGGGCGAGCCTTAATATTTTTTATACCTTCCCTCATAATACCTTGAGAATTTCTTTCAGCCCATAAGCTTTTTCTGTTCGAAAAGCATTCTCTAACACATTAAGATTTAGATCTGAATGCTCCATCTCTCTGGAAAATCTATGAACCAGCCGGACAAACTCCAAAAAGGTAAGACTGCTTCCGTTCTGGATATAAATTGCCTGAGCCAGTTCCTCTATTAATATGGTACAGATAACAGACATCTTCACTTTCACATAGGGTTGCTCATCGTAAACAGCTCCGCAGAAATACGTATAAATGAAATAAACCAGAAGCTGCTCCAGCCACTGATTCCACTCCCTCTTTCTTTCTGGTTCAACATCCAGATATTCATGAAACTTCTCCCTTGTTTTTCCGTAATGATCTGGTCCCTGTTCAAAAAGCAAGGTCTTTAACTCCCCAATATAAACAGGCCATTCCTGGCTTAAAACTTCCAGCTTATTAAAAAGAGTAAACCAGTTTTCCATTATTTCATAACGTTCCCTACAGGAAACCCAATACTCCTGTTTTTTCATGCGGAAAAATTCTTCAGTTCCAGACTGGCGATATCTGTTGATCAAATCCTCAGTCTGATACAGCTTCCCAGCCCTGATCCTTCTTTGCAAATCATGTCCCAGCCCTAGAATCATAGCCACCCGGAGGGGAATCTCCCTGCTTCGATTCTGCAAAAGAGAAAAGATCTCCTCCCTTGCAACCATCAGCTTTGTAAAAAGGGGGAAATCAAACTCAGGATACGTCTCTTCTCTGTCATCTTCCTTTGTAAGAAAACGAACCGGTTCTTTTAGCCCCAGAATCAGCTTTACCGCTTCTTCACAGGACATTGACAGGGAAAGCTCCCGAACGCCTTGGTATTCTTCCGTATGTCTTGGGTATTCCCTGCAGGTTTTGCAAAGCATGGAAGGACCTGCATCTGTGTAGATATCACAGAGATTGGTTTTATTTAAAAACGCGCATCTGCCATCGTTTTGCTTAAAACAGCCCTTTTTCCAGTCAACTCCATTAAAAAGCTTTTCGCCCAGAGTATGATTTTGTCTCCTGTATTTTTCCATAGATGCATCGTCAATCATAATTGCCCAGCCTGCGCAACAGGTGTCACTGCACTCAGCTGCAACACACCGAAAACTGCGGTAATAGTGAGGTATTGTAAACTGCATGATCCTACTCCAATCCTAACGTCTCATTTTAAACCCCGATTATTTTACCACAACAAAACAGCACTGTCACTTGCTTTGGCAGATATCCGGCAGAATTTCCCTATTGATTCGCTCTGCTCCCCATTCCGACATCAAAATAAGAATGGGAGCAAGCGTCTCCCCATCTTTTGTAAGGGTATATTCCACTCTGGGCGGAACTTCGTTATATTGCTCCCGGTGCACCAATCCATCCGCTTCTAACTCCTTAAGCTGCTTGCTCAGAGTTCTATGGGCAATCGGTTGTAATTCTTGCCATAACCGGCTGTACCTTAGTACATTTGATTTATAAAGTTTATATAAAATAACCCACTTCCATTTGCCCTCGATTTTCGAAATCGTATAATATATGGGGCAGTTTCCAAATTTAATATTAAAATCCATTTTCTCACCTCAATACTAACAAATAGTTTAGTATATAACAAAAATGTTCATACTTGAAGTATGTACCATAATCATATATACTTTCATTGTGAATGTCAAATATAAATCTGCGGAGGTTTTAAATGGATTTTATAGAATTGGTAAAAGAGCGCTACTCTGTTAGAAAATTCAGCGATAAGAAAGTAGAAAAAGAGAAGTTGGATCTCATCTTAGAGGCAGGGCGTTCTGCTCCTACTGCCTGCAATTACCAACCCCAGAGAATCCTGGTGCTTAACAATGAAGATCATATGTCCGGGCTCAGTTCTTGTATGCCTTTTAATTTTAACCAGCAGTTGGCACTGCTCGTCTGTTATGACAAAACGATAAGTTGGAAAAGAAGATTTGATAGCAAAGATGAGGGTGAAATCGATGCTGCCATTGTCACAACTCACATGATGCTGCAGGCATCAGAATTGGGGATTGGCTCTACATGGGTTGGACATTTTGATCCGGAAAAAGTCAAAGAAACATTCAACATACCAGAGCACATTGTACCTGTTGCAATTCTGCTGATGGGACATCCGGCAGATGATGCGGATCCCAACAAATTACATTATGAGCGTCTGGATCTTTCACAGACGGTTTTATATGGTTCTTTCGCTAATGCAGAAGGAGAAACGACAATATAGTTAATCTATAGCTCTGCTTTTAAATTCTTTAGCAGTGGGCGAATATAAAAACGGGAATGCACAGCATCCCCGTTTTTATATTTATTTACAAAGTTTCTGGAATTCTTCCGCAACAAACTGTACCTGCGTACCTACCACAACCTGAACACTGGTCTTTCCTGGCCTAATCACTCCGGCTACACCTGCTGATTTTATCTTCTTTTCATTCACCAGGGTATAATCCTTTACCTCGAGTCTTAATCTGGTAATACAGTTATCAATACTTACAACATTCTCTTTTCCGCCGATTCCTTCCAAAATGACAGCAGCAACCAATGTATAATTGTCATTTTTCAATACAGCAACCGACTCATCCAGATCATCATCCTCACGTCCCGGTGTTTTAAAATTGAATTTTAAGATAGCAAACCGGAACACTATGTAATAGATCCCACCGTAAATAAGACCAAGAGGAATAATATACAAAGGATGAACAGCCATTGGTGCCTTAAAGCTAAGGAACCAGTCAACAAAACCTGCGCTGAAATTAAATCCGGCACGAACAGGAAGCAGTGCGCAGATAGTTAAAGATATTCCAGTGAGAATTGCATGGATTAAATATAATCCGGGTGCCAGAAACATAAATGCAAATTCAAGCGGTTCTGTAACGCCTGTGAAAAATGAGCAGACTGCGGCTGCCAGTAAAAGACCGTAGGCCTGTTTTTTTCTTCCCGGTTTCGCGGTATGATACATAGCAAGAGCTGCTGCCGGAAGACCAAACATCATAACAGGGAAGAAACCTGTCATATACTGTCCGGTCTGACCCAGCACGCCTTTTCCAGTCCAGAAGTTCCCAAGATCATTTACTCCGGCAACGTCAAACCAGAAAACAGAATTTAAGGCATGGTGAAGACCAAATGGGATGAGAAGACGGTTAAAGAAGCCATAGAGGCCTGCTCCTACCGCACCAAGTCCAAGGATGCTTTTACCAAAAATTACTAATGCCGTATAAATTACCGGCCATACAAAAAACAATACTAAACAGGCAACAAGAGAAAACAATGCCGTAACGATGGCAACAGAGCGTTTTCCGCCAAAGAAAGCCAGTGCATCAGGAAGCTTTGTGCTCTTAAATCGGTTATAACAACTGGATCCAATCAAACCTGCAACGATACCAATGAACTGGTTATTGATTTTGCCAAAAGCCGGATTTACCTGACTAACATCAACGCCCTTTAACATTGCAACCACTGCCGAAGAAAGAATCGTCTGAATCATCAGCCATGATACCAAGGCCGCCAGAGCTGAAGTACCTTCATGATCATCTGACATTCCCACACCAACACCGATTGCAAAGAGGATTGCCATGTTATCGATAATGGCTCCTCCTGCCTTAATCAGAAAAGCAGCAATGGCGCTGTTCGCCCCCCAGCCTGTGGGGTCAATCCAGTAACCAATCCCCATCAGGATACCTGCTGCCGGCAAACATGCTACCGGAAGCATCAACGATTTACCTAGTTTTTGTAAATACTTCATCATAAAAAGAAACCCCTTTCTTTTTTTGTCCTGTCGGACATTTTTTATCCATACCTGCGAGTAAGCAGGTTACGATCACCTTTTATCTAAAACAGACCGTATTGCGTAATATGCAGCATCTTCATCCTCTCCCTCAAAGCGGAAGACGACTTCATCTCCTTTTTTTGCACCAAGTCCCATAATGGCCAGAAGACTTTTGCAATCTGCTTTTTGTAAATCCCAATAAGCTTCTATGGAACACATGTATTTTCCAGCCTCTATAAAAATGATAGAAGCTGGTCTGGCATGAAGCCCCATGGGATCTTCTACTACATATCGATACTCTTTCATTTCGCCACCTACAATTCAATGATTGGTTCCAGTTCCATTATTTGCTTTCCAACATGACATTTCATATTGGGATACTCCATCGTATTTAAAATAATGACCGGAGTGACCAGGTCATAACCTTTCCCCCTGATCCCTTTCAAATCAAATTCCAGAAGGAGCTCTCCCACTTTTACCCGTTCCCCCTGCTTTTTGAAAGAGTGAAACCCTTCTCCTTTTAATTTCACCGTATCAAGACCGACATGGATCATTACCTCCGCACCGTTATCTGCTGTAATACTGACTGCATGCATGGTCTCAAACATAACAGACAGCACCCCGTCTACCGGTGAAACAATTCTTCCTTTTGAAGGAATTATGGCCATTCCTTTCCCCAGAATCTCCTGATTAAACGCAGGATCATTCACTTCACTTAAAGGGACTGCCATTCCTTGCACAGGTGCCAGAATCTCCTCCCTTTTACCGCCCCCTCTTTTTAAATGCTTTTTCAACGTTTCAAACATGCCGATTGGTACCCCTTTCTTCTAGAGCCTCATTCTTTTGATATGGACTGCCAGATATGCAGTCTCCTCCTCTGTTACATCATGATGATATGATTCGAAAATATATTCCTTAATTTTTAAACTGCACTCATATTCTTCCGGATACATTCCTGCTATGATATTGCTGAATTCTGTATTTGCGCTGTTTAGCAATTCTCCAGTCAGAATACGCTGGGCAAGAAATCTTAAATGGGTGATAAACCTCTGATAACTTAAGGTACTCTCATCCAGTTCCGCAGAAAAGAATTCTTTTACTATTTTCACTCCATTTTGGATCAGACTGGTCATGTCCATGGTCTTATTCATAGCTGTATTCAGTTCTGCATTGACAATATGCATTGCTATAAATCCAGCCTCGTCGACAGGGAGTCTGACACCAACTCTTCGCTCGATTAATGCAACCGCATATTCGCCGATCAGATACTCTTCTTTGTAAAATGCCTTAATCTCACTGAGAATGGGATTTAAAAAAACCATATGTTCCTTAAAACGATGAATGGCGAAATTAATATGATCCGTCAGTGTAATATATATATTCTGATTCAAAGTCCTGTTTAATACACTTTTCGCATAAGCGATTATTTCCGCTGACGCCTTGATGTGTTCAAGCGGAAGATTTACAACCAGTTCCTTAAACTGATCCAGACTGTTCTGGCTGTCTAACCGGAATGTTTTTTCAATTTTACTTTCTGGAATGGGCCGTCCGGCTTTTGCGCCAAATCCAATTCCTCTGCCCATGATGACAACTTCCTTTCCATCTGGCTCCAGTGCAGTAACAATATTATTATTAATGATTTTATCAATATACATAAATTACCTCTTATCAGTAAAAAAACCAACCTTGACTATGAAAATAACATGTTATTTTCTTAATCAAAATTGGTTTTGCCTGCTTTCCAGTAACAATCCGATTTCTATTCATTTAATCTTACTATATCAATATTTTGAATAATTGTCAATCTTTTTTAGAGTTTACTAAAAGCAAGAAATAAAAACAGGACTCCGCTGAGCCAGGATAGATCCCAGCCTTTTAATGCAGCAAGCCGTTTTCCCAGGAAAAGTCCCGCATACATCACTACAATTCCCACTAAAAGAGCTGCCAGTGCTGCATACCCCGGACTTATCATTAGAAAACCAGACAGAGTACCAGCCACCAGGCTGTCGATGGACATGGCAAAAGAAAACATCACCATCTCTTTCCATGACAGCGTTTTGGAATCATCCCAGTCAGCCGCCATGGGGTTTCCGTAAATATTAATAATAATGCTAAGCCCCGAAACGGAAAAAGTCAGATCTTTATGAACATGAATATGATTGTTGATGTATTTCTTTATGGTATAGTCCAACAGCTTCATGATTCCCAGAAAGAATAAGCAGGAAAAGCCCACTCCTTTTGCGAATACCTCCGGCACAAAATCATCTATCACATTGCCGAATAGGAGTGCTGCCCCCAGACAGCCGCTGCAGATTGCATTAGCCGCTATTACCTTTATCCATGAAATGTCTACCCTGTTTGCACCATAGGCAATGCTGGCAACTAATGTATCCGTACTCAGCGCCAGAACCAGAATGAAAATATTACGCATATTTCATCGAACTACCCTTTTTATATTAATATATTCACAGGATTTTGGTTTGGCACCTTAAAACGGTTAACTGATTTTTTTAATTCCTGGATAATAGCGGATCAAAACTTTCGCAAGGATTTTATCTTCCGATACATAAGGGTCTTTCCAGTACCTTGCGTCAGCAGAATTATTCCGGTTATCCCCAAGCATCAGATAACAGCCGGCCGGTACATTGAATTGATAATCCTCTGACTCCATGGGTTCCTTTAAGTAGGGTTCTTCAAGAGGCGTCTGAGACTGGTTAATGTAAACATGATTATCCCTAATATCCACGGTCTCTCCCGGTAGTCCTATAATCCGCTTAACCAGATGAATCTCTTCGTTTCCAGGACCAGTTTCGTGATCAAATATGACCACATCACCCCTTTGTGGTTCTCCTCCAAACCGGTAAGCCAGTCTTGAGCCGATCAACCGGTCTCCTGTCATGATTGTTGTCTCCATGGATCCGCTTGGCACCCTGCTGTTGGCAATCAGAAATGTATTAATAAAAAAAGCAATTACTGCTGCAATGACAATAATCTTCAGCCATTCAAACAGTTCCCTCTTCCAGTTAAGAGGCATATCCACTTCATTGTTCTTTTTTCCACTCATGTTTTTTCCTTCGACTGTTTTTTATTATTGTATCAAATGAAGAAGGAAGAATCAACTTTTTATATCCCATTTCTTTTCAATTCTGATCTAAGCCTTTCCAGCGCTTTTTTTTCAAGTCTTGATACATAGGATCTGGAAATTCCCATGAGATCTGCGATCTCCCTCTGTGTGTATTCCCTGCCTCCATGAAGCCCATAGCGCATTCCTATAATTGTCTTTTCATTGTCTTTTAAACAAGAATCAAAAACTTCATAAAGTTCCTTGATGTCCTGCTTTAATATGATTGTCTCTAATGTCTCCTTATTCTCCATTTCAATCACATCAAGGAGACTTACTGTTTCTCCATCCTTGTCTACACCGATGGGTTCATATAAAGAAACCTCTTTAGAATATTTTTTATTAGCACGAAGGAGCATTAGGATCTCATTTGCTAGAGTCACAAGACGGCTCCCTGGAACCAAACAGATAGAGATGGACCGTCTCCCCATCCCATACAACCCGTTTTACCAGAATCCGGATTGC
>JAQSYE010000245.1 GCA_029256305.1 Lacrimispora sp.
CGAAAGAAAAACCAGGCGAAGAAAATCCTTTGACATTTGGTACCATATTTACGGATCATATGTTTGAGGTGGATTATGAGGAAGGAAAGGGCTGGTACGACCCAAGAGTTGTGCCCTACCATAAGTTGGAACTGGAACCCTCCTCCATGGTGTTCCATTACGGTCAGGAGATGTTTGAAGGTTTAAAAGCATATAAAACCGAAGAAAGAAAGATTCTTTTGTTCCGCCCGGATAAGAATATTGAACGGGCCAACAAAAGCAATGGCAGACTTTGTATACCTGAGATTCCGGAAGAACTCTTTTTAGAGGCGTTAAAGACAGTTGTAAGCGTAGATCAGGACTGGATTCCCACTAAGCCCGGAACCTCTCTTTATATCAGGCCTTTTGTTATTGCCACAGATCCATTTTTGGGAGTGAGGCCTTCTCATACTTATAAATTTATGATTATTCTGTCTCCAGTGGGTGCCTACTACGCAAGCGGACTTGATCCGGTCAAGATCTGGATTGAAGATGATTATGTGAGAGCGGTAAAAGGTGGAATTGGTGAAGCTAAGACCGGCGGAAACTATGTTGCTTCCCTGGCTGCGCAGGTGAAGGCCCATGAGGAAGGCTACTCTCAGGTGCTGTGGCTTGATGGTGTTGAGCGTAAATACATTGAAGAAGTGGGCGCCATGAATATTTTCTTTAAAATAAACGGCGTTGTTATTACTCCTGAACTAAACGGAAGTATTCTTCCGGGTGTCACAAGGGATTCGGTTCTTTCCCTGTGCAGAGAATGGGGAATAAAAGTGGAAGAGCGCAAGATATCTGTAGACGAAATAGTGGCTGCAGCCAGATCTGGAGAGATGGAAGAGTGCTTTGGAACCGGTACGGCGGCAGTTGTTTCACCTGTTGGGGAGTTACGCCTTGAGGATGAAAAAATGTCAATTGGGGGAGGAAAGATCGGTGAACTCACCCAAAGATGCTATGACACCATTACCGGTATACAGCTTGGCAGGTTAGCAGGACCCGATGGCTGGAGCGTAGAAGTAAAATAATAGAAAAAGGACGACCGGCGGGGCTAAAAAGCACCGCCGACAGTTTTGCTGGGAGACAACAAAGGAGTATTTATGACAGCAGTACTAATGAGGGCAACAGCCTTTGTGGCGATTATTATAATGGGCTACTTACTAAAACGGGCAGGCTTTTTTCAGGCAAAAGATTTTTATCTGATTTCCAGAGTGGTAATTAAGATCACACTACCAGCTGCCATCGTTTCCAATTTCAGCAAAATAACCATGGAGCGTTCTCTCCTTGCTATGTGTGTCATTGGAATTTTGTGTAATTTTGTGACAATTGGGGTTGGATATATAACCAATATCTCCCGCTCCGGAGACAGCAAAGCCTTTGCCATGCTCAATATGTCCGGTTATAATGTGGGGAATTTCACCATGCCCTTCGTTCAGAGCTTCTTAAGCCCTGTAGGCTTTGCAGCAACCAGCCTTTTCGATGCAGGTAATTCGGTAATGTGTACAGGTCTGACTTATTCGCTTGCAAGTATGGCAGTAGGAGGAGAGGATAAACCTTCTATTAGTAGGGCGATGAAAAAACTTTTTTCCTCTGTACCATTTGATTCTTATGTGATCATGACTATTTTAGGCCTCCTAAAGATCAAGCTTCCGGGTATGATAATCAGTTTTGCAGACACTGCAGGCGCGGCCAATGCATTTCTGGCTCTGCTTATGCTTGGAATTGGATTTGAGATCCATATGGACAAAGAGAAGCTTATAAGAATTATTCAGATACTTGGAATGAGGTATGCAATTGCAATCACAATGGCTGTAGGCTTTTACTTCCTCGCCCCCTTTAGTCTGGAGATTCGACAGACGCTTGCCATAATCACGCTTGGTCCGGTCGCTGGAATATCACCAGCATTTACAGCGGAACTAAAAGGCGATATTGAAATGGCAAGTGCCATTAATTCCCTGTCAATTATAATCAGCATTGTAGCAATTACGGCGGCACTTCTTATCCTTTTGTGAGAAAATATTTCATGACGCTTGACAAAACGTTTTTGAGTGATATAATTTAGGCATAGAAACGCAATTAAGATAAAGCGGTGACAAGACCAGTATCCTGACAGGAGAGCTCAGAGAGAGGCACATACGGTGAAAGTGCCTTGCCGGAATATCAGGAGAAGACCAACTTGGAGCGTCCCTTAATCGGGAACGGTGATTCCGTTATCATCAGTATAAGTGGTTTGAATGAGTGAATCATTCTCTCAAGTAGGGTGGAACCGCGATTTGTTATGTTAGAATCGTCCCTTTCTGTATGGAAACATATGGAAAGGGGCTTTTTTTTATTTGATCCATGATTTCAATAATTGGTAAAGGAGATTAGAACAATGAAGATTACATTAAAAGACGGTTCGGTCAAAGAGTATGATCATGCAATGTCGGTGATTGATATCGCTTCTGATATCAGTGAAGGACTTGCCAGAAATGCCTGTGCAGGCGAGATAGATGGAGAGGTTGTGGATTTACGAACTACAGTAAACAAGGACTGCAGTTTAAGCATTTTAACAGTCAGCGATCCGAAAGGTCTTGCTGCTTATCGCCATACTACCAGCCATATTCTGGCGCAGGCGGTAAAGAGACTTTATCCCCAGGCCAAACTTGCCATTGGACCTTCAATCGAGAACGGATTTTACTATGATTTTGAAAATCCTTCCTTCTCCAGAGAAGATCTTGATAAAATCGAAGCAGAAATGAAAAAGATCATCAAAGAAGGGGAAGCAATTGAGCGTTTTACCCTTTCAAGAGAAGAAGCAGTTAAATTTATGGAAGAAAAAGGGGAGCCTTACAAGGTAGAGCTGATTTTAGATCTTCCTGAAGGAGAAGAGATCTCTTTTTATAAGCAGGGAGATTTTACCGATCTTTGCGCAGGACCTCACCTTATGAGTACAAAGCCGATCAAGGCATTTAAACTGACTTCATCCTCTGGTGCATACTGGAGAGGAAGCGAGAAGAATGCCATGCTTGCCCGTATATACGGAACTGCATTCTCAAAGAAAGACGAATTAAACGAATATCTGGAATATTTAGCGAATATCAAAAACCGGGATCACAACAAGCTCGGCCGCGATTTAGAGTTATTTGCCACCGTTGATGTCATTGGTCAGGGTCTTCCCCTTTTATTGCCAAAGGGTGCCAAGATTGTTCAGACGATGCAAAGATGGATTGAAGATGAAGAGGAAAGACGTGGTTACATGAGAACCAAGACACCTCTTATGGCAAAGCGGGATTTATATATTATCTCTGATCACTGGGATCATTACAAAGAAGGCATGTTTGTTCTTGGCGATGAAGAAAAAGATGAAGAAGTATTTGCCCTTCGTCCTATGACATGTCCCTTCCAGTATTATGTATACAAACAGAGCCAGAAATCATACCGCGATCTTCCATGCAGATATGGTGAGACATCAACTCTGTTTAGAAATGAAGACTCCGGAGAGATGCATGGACTTACACGTGTACGTCAGTTTACTATTTCAGAGGGCCATTTAATCGTTCGTCCCGATCAGATTGAGGAAGAGTTTAAGGGCTGTGTGGATCTTGCAAAATACTGCTTAACAACACTTGGTCTGGAAGGCGATGTGACTTACCAGATGTCCAAATGGGATCCTGCCAATGCCGGCCACTACCTTGGAACTCCCGAGATGTGGGATGAAGTACAAGATATGATGCGTAAGATCCTGGATCACATCGGAATTAAGTATACAGAAGCAGTGGGAGAAGCAGCATTTTATGGACCAAAGCTGGATATCCAGGCTAAGAATGTATATGGCAAGGAAGATACGATGATTACCATTCAGCTGGATTTGTTCCTGGCAGAGCGCTTTGACATGACCTTTGTAGATAAGGATGGAACCAAAAAACGTCCTTATATTATTCACAGAACATCCATTGGCTGCTATGAAAGAACTCTTGCATGGCTGATTGAAAAGTACGAAGGTGCGTTCCCAACCTGGTTATGTCCGGAACAGGTTCGTGTGCTTCCGATTTCCGAAAAGTATCATGAGTATGCAACGAAAGTGGCTGATCAGCTGAAGGCAAACGGAATTCTTGCAACAGTAGATGAGCGTTCTGAAAAAATTGGCTATAAGATCCGCGAAGCACGTCTTTCTAAACTGCCTTATATGGTGGTGGTAGGACAGAAAGAAGAGGAAGACGGCGTGGTCTCTGTACGCAGCCGCTTTAATGGAGACGAAGGACAGCGTCCGATTGCAGACTTCATTGATGATATCTGCAGGGAGATCCGTAACAAAGAAATTAAGAAAGTTAATGTAACAGAAGAATCCAAATAATAGTTATGATTGAGAGGGAGAGGAACTATTCTTGAGAATATTTTCCTCTCTCTCAGCGCATAATACCTCCTGAAAGAAAATTTTAATAAGAATTCCAGGAGGAAATGAATATGACCAAATTGGACTGTAATGCAACCAATTGTCTGCACAATTCTGATAATTACTGCTGCAAGTCTGCAATTATTGTGGAAGGAGCTCAGGCAAAGGATACCATTGATACCTGCTGCGGCAGCTTTGATGAGAACAAAGATGGTTCTTTCCATAACCTATTCAAAACACCGGAGAGCAGACTGGAAGTGGATTGTGAAGCGGTTAACTGTTTGTACAATGAAGGACGTCACTGTTCCGCGGAACATATCGGCATAGCAGGTGATGGCGCCAGAGAAGCAGGGCATACGGAATGTGCTACATTTAAGACCAGATAACGGTAAAAAAAGACAAAGACAGGCTGACAGAAATTCGGCAGGTCTTTGTCTTTCTTCTATATTAATTACAAAATCATAAAAAAAGTTCCGGCTGTAATCAGTAAGATACCCATTAGCTTTTTCCAAACGATCTGCTCATGAAGGATGAGAAATGCCAGCACCAGCGTGAACACGATACTGAATTTATCGACGGGAACAACCCTGGAAACTTCCCCAAGCTGCAGCGCCCTGTAATAGCAGAGCCATGAAATTCCGGTAGCCAGGCCTGAGAGAATGAGAAAAAGCCATCCTTTTGGGCTAATCTGACTGATTCCCTCCTGGGAACCCGTTGAAAAAACAATGAACCATGCCAGCAGTACAACAACCACGGTGCGGATGGCAGTTGCCAGATTGGAATTGACACCTTCCATTCCGAGTTTTGCCAGAATGGATGTAAAAGCGGCGAAAACAGAAGACAGAAGCGCGAACACAAACCACATAATTGAATTCCTCCTCAGGCAGTTTTTTCTATTTACAAAAAGATTGTATCTCTATTTTTTGGTATAAGCAATAAAGATTTTAGAGTATTGGTATTGCAAAATAGCTGCCTGACAGGTATAATGATTTTAGTTGTAAATTAAAAGCGAAAAACATTGACATATTATAAAATATGTAGTATCATAATATAAGTTGTGGAAACAACAGACAGGAAAGTAGGTATCCGCCTCACCACGGCACGAGTAAGTGTCCCTGGTTCATAGCCTTTGATACATAGGTGTACTGTGTAGAGACTTTGGTGTCTATCTACTTTTTTTTATGCCTAAAGGCAGCAATGTGATTCCGACCAATACACACACAATATAATGGAGGTGCACGACAATTAGCGATTTAATGATTAATGAACAGATCAGAGATAAAGAAATTCTGTTGATTGGTGAAAACGGAGAAAAGCTTGGGGTTATGTTGACCAAAGATGCCATGCAGATGGCAAAAGAAGCAGAGCTTGATTTGGTTAAAATTGCTCCTACCGCGAAACCACCGGTTTGCAAGATCATCGATTACGGTAAGTATCGTTATGAGCTTGCAAGAAAAGAAAAAGAAGCTAAAAAGAAACAGAAGGTAATCGAAATAAAAGAAGTTCGTTTATCTCCCAACATTGATACTAATGATCTTAATACCAAGATGGGCGCCGCAAGGAAGTTCCTCGAAAAAGGAGATAAAGTTAAGGTAACCTTACGTTTCAGAGGTCGTGAGATGGCGCATATGCAAAAGTCGAGATATATTTTAGATGATTTCGCTGAGAAATTATCAGATATCGCTACAATTGATAAACCGTCGAAAGTGGAAGGAAGAAGCATGGTTATGTTTTTAACCCCAAAACGCTAAAAGAACATTATCAAGGAGGAAAATACGATGCCTAAATTAAAAACAAGCAAATCAGCTGCAAAACGTTTCAAAGTTACAGGTACAGGAAAGCTTGTAAGAAATAAAGCTTACAAATCTCACATCTTAACTAAGAAATCCACTAAGAGAAAAAGAAATCTTAGAAAAGATATTGTTACTGATGCAACCAATGCAAAAGTAATGAAAAAGATTTTACCATATTTATAGAATTCTAAGTTGAGAAGGAGGAAAGACCGATGGCAAGAATTAAAGGCGGTATGAACGCTAAGAAAAGACATAACAGAGTGTTAAAAATGGCTAAAGGCTATAAAGGCGCTCGTTCCAAACAGTATAGAGTAGCTAAGCAGTCCGTAATGAGAGCTTTAACAAGTTCCTATGCAGGCAGAAAAGAAAGAAAGAGACAGTTCAGACAGTTATGGATTGCACGTATTAATGCAGCTTCACGTATTAACGGCGTATCCTACAGTGTATTTATGCATGGATTAAAGCTGGCTGGTGTTGATTTAAATAGAAAATTATTAGCTGATATGGCTGTTAACGATGCAGAAGGCTTTGCTAAATTAGCTGAGCTTGCAAAATCTAAAGT
>JAQSYE010000246.1 GCA_029256305.1 Lacrimispora sp.
TATGATTTTAGATATGATTAAGAATAAATGAAAAATGGAGTAAATACTATGGAAAGTGAAATTATTTTAATAACAGGTTGTTCATCTGGTCTGGGCCGGAAATTATGTATTCTTTTGAAAGAGAAAGGATACCGGGTAGTTGCCACTGCAAGAGCTATGAGTAAACTGAACCAGGTCCCGGCGGATCTCAAATTGGAACTAGATGTAACTGATGCAAAATCCATAGAAAATGCCATAGGAACAATCATCAGACAGTATGGGAGAATTGATGTATTGGTTAATAATGCAGGATATTCCATAAGAACTGCTATTGAAGAAATTGAGTTAGAAGAAATGTCTAAAATGTTTGATGTTAATGTATACGGGATTATCCGTATGATACAGGCAGTAGCACCATACATGAGAGGACAGAATTCTGGAAAGATAATTAACATTGGTTCCATTTCTGGTAAGTTGACTGGTTATATAAATGGAGCTTATTGTGCATCAAAGCATGCAGTAGAAGCAATCAGTGATGCGGCAAGACTGGAATTGCAGAGTTTTGGAATTCAGGTGTCTGTGCTGGAGCCTGGTGCCATAAATACGGAATTTTTCAAAACACTATCAGTAAACTCAGATGAGAAGATGAAAAACAATACGTCGGCCTACGCCGAACTTTATCAAAAAGATCTGAATTACAGGAAGAAACAAAAGCGGGCTGATGCAGGAAAGGCAGCAGAGGATATCTATAAGAAATTAAAAAGTAATAAGTTAAAAGCCCGCTATTTAATAGCAGTGCCGAAAATATTAAAATTGCTGATTATACTGCCAGATAGTATAAGAGAAAAGATAATGTTCCTTTTAACAAGTTAAATAAGACAAAACTTCGGATTCTTCTTTGAAAGCGGTTGCACCAGTGATATACTATATAAAATTAATAAACGGGGGGTACTAAAAATGGAAGCGACAATAAAAGAAAGAGTACATGAATTGTATTGGAAACGGGTTGTGATTTGTCGTTGTATTCAAGTTGATACAATAAACTAAGAAACACATGACGGTATTCTTAACCCTACTATTATATAAGAGCCGATGAATATGGTGACAGCATTGAAAACAGATCGAGAATAATTCTGTTTCCTGGTAATAATTTCTACGTAATTTTTGTTTATACTTGTAGGAATTTAAAAACTGTAGTACAATGGAAAAAGAACATACATTCGACCCTGTGAGGACGAAAAGTGAAATGGCATTACATATAACAGACTTATTTCTTAAATGCATTTAAAACATGATTGGAGTGAGAAGATGGAATTTAAACAAGTTATTGATAAAAGAAGATCGATTCGAGAATTTTCAAATGAAATAATCCCGAATGAAATTATAATGGAAGCTCTTCATAACGGACTTAAGGCACCCAGTTATAATCATTTAAAGCAATGGGATTTTATTATGGTAAGGGATCCTAAGATAAAATTGGCCTTAACGCAAACAGAAGAAATGATTGAAGAAGTATCTACAGATTTAATCCATGCATTTGAAGATTATGAGAATTTAGCAAGAGAAATGTATCTGGATGCCATTCCAAAACAGAAACGGATGATTTTAACGGCTCCTGAACTGTTAGTAGTGGTTTATAAGCCCAAGACCCCTGTAAAAGACAGTCATAGAATCTATGACTTAAATTGTCTGGCTTCGGTCTGGTGTTGTATTGAGAATATATTATTAAGTTTAGCAGAGCACGATGTTCTGGGCGTGACATTTATTCCAAAGAATACGGATAAAGTTAAAGAGGTTCTAAAAGTACCAAATGAATTAGAAGTGGCGGCAATTATTCCATTTGGTTATAAAGATAAGGATAGTAAAATAATAGAGCAAAAAGAAATAGATTTGAAGACAAGAGTACATGTCAATGCCTGGTAAAGTAGAGGTAAAGCGAATGGCATTTAGGAAATTAATACCGCTTACAATTACGGTACCCGCCATTGCAGTTGGTGCCCTTGCGATGTACCGTAATCATGTTCCTGTTAGGTGTTGTTTTTTTATTAGTATTTCCGGTCCCTTTGATGGGGTATGGAATATCGCCTATCGTTGGCTACTATATATCATTAATCTGGTATCTTAATGCCCGATATGGCTGAATTAAAAAGATAAAAAAAAGTATTGGCAATCATGATAATTCAGTTGATTGTCAATGCTCGTTTTTGTATTGAATTATATTAAAAACACTATATTCATTTTATTTCTCTTAAGACAGAAAGAGTTTTTAGGAGTGCTAGATACTGTTCTTTACCTACAACCTGCTCTAATCTGGCTTGGGCTTCCTGCCAATGGGGCATGGCAAGTGCAAGTTTATTCTTCCCCGTCTCACTGACTGTAATACACTTTTTTCTGGAATCTGAATCCTCAGTTTTTACATCTACATATCCGTTTTTGCGCAGCATTTCCACATTTCTGGTTACCGTTGTCTGATCCATCATTGCCCGGTCCGCCAGTTCATTAACAGAGATTCCATTTTTTCTTGAGCTGATGTCATTCAACAATGAAAATTGGGGGGATTTGAGTCCGGAAGCACGTAAGGCCTCGTCGTAATACTGTGTAATTACCCTGGTGGTCATTCGCAGGTTCCGGCAGGCACATTCCGACAGGCTTAAGTTTTGATCGTTTTGTTGTTCCATTTTTTAATTCCTCCCATGCTGATGTATATGCATATAAGATAGTTAAAAAAAGAAACTTTGTCAAGTGTGAGAAGATTTTATGCCAAAATATTTATTCCAGACCACGCTTCTTGCAGATCCTGTCTGCCATCTCACGAACCTGATCATATTTGCTTTCCTGAGCCTTCAAAATAGCAGGAGCGAAATGCTCTTCGTACCGGTTATCCATGAAGTTTAATGCATTCACCTGCCATTTCCATAATTCGTCCGGCGACAGGTAGAAAAATTTAGGCTGAACGTTCTTATGGTAGAAGTCTTCGTCCATTTTCAGAATATTTTCGGCAGTCAGATAAGGAGCAAGTTCCAAAAGCCCAGGGAATTCTTTCTGACCTGTCCATTTTTTATGATTCATTGGGCAGGCATCCTGACACATATCGCATCCATAAATCCAGTCACCGAAATCAGAAGCCACAGGCTCGTTAGGGAGATTGCGTCCTCCAAAAGTTGTTAAAAAGGAAATGCAGCGGAGTGGGTTCATGGTATAAGCATCGCAAAGAGAAGCAGTCGAACAGGCTTTGATGCAACGATTACAATTAGGTGGACAGGGGGAAATATTTGGCTTTTCAATTAATTTCATCTCACGATCCGTTAGAAATGCTTCCAGGCTGACCCATGAACCGGATTCTGTATAAAAAAAGTTGTTCCGTCTTATAATGCCAAGACCCGCCTGCAATGCAGCCCAACGCATTCCCACCAATCCGAATTTCCGATTGGTAGCAGTACGTAAACCGAGCTTCTGCATATATTGTTCCAAGGCAACACTGTTTTGAAATTCTTCCGTATTTTCATTTGTACGGGAATCCGTTAGATAATGCTTTGCAATATGTCCCTTTACGGATTCCGGGATATGGTATTTTGAATATTGCTTAACCAAAACCACAATCGATTTTGCCCATTCAAATTCCTCCTGGAAGCGTATAAGGCGCTGTTGATTTTGATAAAATGGCTGGGATTCTGGTACTTTTTGTGTCCTTTCATTGAATTTCTCTTCATATCCAACCATCATTTCAATGGGGATGATACCGCATTTTTCATATCCTAAATCCAGCGCTTTTTGTTGGATTAGTTTAGCAATGGAATAGTTTGAAATACTTTTTTTCATATTAATACCTCAAATTGTTTTTGTCTTTGCAAATCAGGCCGCCTATATCGGGTGTTTTATCAGGTTTGATATTACATGTATATACATATAATATCAGGCACTTACAATGCTGTCAAGAACCAAATAGGACTCCTGCTTTTATGATTATAGACGCACCCTCTCAGGAAAAAGCAAAAGAGTATGTTGACCAGGATCCTTTTTCCAAGGTCAATTATTATATGGATCGAAAGATCGTGGAAGTGGATGAAGCAAACATAGAAAACGGTTTTCTGGTAGATGAGGTCATTGAATATCTTGATAGAGCGTTTGTTCAAATAAAGTAGTAAGGAAGCACAATCGGGGTATATTAGAATTTAAGCATAAATGAAAGGAGTATTTATCTATGAACAAGTTTGTCTTTAACGATTATTTTCATGTACCTCAGGGAAAAATCGCTAAGCGGATGCTTTACAAAAGTGATAATGTAATTGCTTTTGTTTTAAACATCGCAAAAGGGGAGATATTGCCAGGACACACCCATATGGAGTCAACTCTTCTCCTGCAGGTGATGGAGGGAGATGCAAAGGTTGTGACGGATGGCAATGAAACTCTTTTGCAGGTGGGAGAGCTAATGCAGGTTGACGGGCAGGAGAGCTTGCAGGTTATCAATATCGGGAATGAGGTCCTACGCCTTTTCGTCACAATTTCGCCTATGGGTTCAGAGGCATTTGCAACAGATGCAAATGTTTGATGAATTTTTTATATTGAATTAAATATTGCTTTGACTAAAACCCTCAGTACGCTGGGGGTTTTAATACGACTAAATTATGCACGGATTATCGGATCTATAAATGTATCCTATGTTATTATGGTTGATGAAAGGAGGTTGTTTTATGGACTCAATAAGTAGTATGAATGAAGCGCTGTCATATATTGAAAACAACTTAACAGAAGAGATTGATTATGGAGAGATGGCAAAAATCGCCAATTGTTCCGAATATCATTTTAAGCGAATGTTTTCTTTTTTATCCGGTATCAGTCTATCAGAATATGTCCGGAGAAGAAGATTAACATTAGCGGCACAAGATTTAAAGGATAAAAATTTAAAAATAATAGACGCTGCTGTGAAATATGGTTATAACTCAGCGGATTCATTCTCTCGTGCTTTTCAAAACTTGCATGGTATTCTGCCCTCTGAGGCAAGAAGTGAAAATACAAAACTAAAGGCTTATCCAAGGATGACCTTTCAATTATCAATTAATGGAGGATGCGAAATGAACTATAAAATTGTTGAGAAAGAAGCGTTTAAATTAGTAGGATTTATGAAAAGGGTTCCAATTGTTTTTCATGGTGTAAATCCCGAGATTGCTAAAATGTACGAATTGCTGACGCCCGCAAAGATAGAACGGTTAAAAGCGCTGTCAAATGTTGAACCCAAAGGCATTATCAGTGCATCAACAAACTTTTCCGAAGAAAGAATGGAAGAAAATGGAGAACTTGATCATTACATTGGTGTAGCCACCACAAGCAGTGAAACCACCGGATTTGATGAATTAGAGATTGACGCCGGCACCTGGGCCATTTTTGAGTCAGTTGGACCGTTTCCTGAAACGCTTCAAAATGTGTGGGGTAGAATTTACTCAGAATGGTTCCCTGCATCGGGTTATGAGACAGTAAAGGGGCCGGAAATA
>JAQSYE010000020.1 GCA_029256305.1 Lacrimispora sp.
GATCCAGTTCACCTGAAGGTTCTGTATACGCAGGTAGTATTCTCCGGATCAACCGGAAAAATTACCAGAAAGGACCATTTGGATTTCCTTATTATACCAAATCAGTGGCACGATAGCTAGCCCCAGTTATAATGTTGTCCACTACTTTTCTTAATTTAGAAAAATCGTAGCTGTTAGTTATAGCGAACGAATATTCAGCATACCCCTGATTTCATCAGGGGAGGCAGGCAGCATCTCTCTCTCTCTCACCATGTCCACCGCCGCCTCTACCAGCTGAAGATTCGTGTCGGCTATGATTCCCTGGCTTAAATACCTGCTGTCTTCAAATCCGATCCGCACCGTGGATACTCCCAGATCAAGCGCAGTTTTTATAATCTGGAAATCTGTCCGATTGGCATGGGTGATTCCCCACAGAATTTTCTCTTTCTCCGGAAAGAATTCAGCCAATGCTTCCAGCATGGATTTTAAGGTACGAACCGTAGCCGTAGCCGCACCCATATGCCCAAGCACAATGCTGAACAAAATTGGATCTGCAAATTTATACTTTATGGACAGATCCTTTGCCGTTTTAATCATGCCGATCTCAAAAACCTCTATCTCCGGAGTTTTATGATTCTTAAGAATCTGCTCCACACAATAATATACATCTTTAATTGGATTGATGTAAACCTGATCACCCAAATTCACAGAACCTACATTCAGGGAGTTTGCTTCTACCCAGTTCGCAAATACAGACGTGCAGCGCTCCTTTATGGTTAAATCCGATACTCCTCCTGTAGATACCTGGATGACAATATCACATTCCGAACGGATATACCGGACCGTTTCTTCCAACAGGGTTAAATCCGGTGTCAGCCGTCCATTCCCATCTCTTACATGCAAATGAACCATCCCGGCTCCTGCTCTGCTGCAGGCAATAACATCCTCTGCAATCTTTCTGGGATCGATCAATGAATCATCCGCTGCCACCGGTGCAACGGATATCACTATTTTTTTCATACAGCGCTCCTTTCCTTTGTTATAGGGTTATTGGTTACAAAACTCCTTTTGAAATAAGGGCCGCCTTCAGTGCCTTTGCTCCAAATTTCGGGCTGGAAAGCACTGTTTTCCCATACATGTCAGCAATATGGCTTTCGCAATATGCCATGGAGCCCTGAGCGAACAGGATCACATCCGCCTCTTTCCCAGCTCTTGCGGCATGCTCTGCCATTAAGACCTTAAATTGCTCCTGGTCCAGGTCAAATGCGCCTTCCACCAGCACCTCCATCATGTCCACATGCTTTCCCATTTCCCTTGCAACCCGTAAAATGGTTCTTTTGGTAGGCTCCAGTGTGGTAGGAAGTGTTGCCATCACTGCGATGTTTCTGCCCAGTCTGACCGCTTCCCTGCACATCTCTTCATCCACTCTCACAATGGGTACTCCTAGATATCTGGCAGCATTCTGTACGCAGTCGGCAACCTCGCCTACGGAAGAACACAGGTTTAAAATTGCCTCCGCTCCCTGCTCCACCGCCTTCATATACATCCCTATCAGCCTTGCAGCAGGGATGGCTGTAACATAACCGGCTTTTCTCACATCCGCCAGAATGGTGGGATCCTGAAAGCTTATAAGCTCCGCTTGACTGCCCAACTGTTCCCTGACTTCTTTTTCAACAAGTTCAACCAGCTCCGGTGTCGTGCTGGTATAAATCAAACCAATTTTCATAATAAATCCTTTCTATTATTTCATTAACAGCTCCACTGCCTCTCGGAGCGTAGTCACCTCTCCCACATTCCCTGGAAAAATAACATATGGCAATTGGGGAAACTTACTTTCTTCTCCGATACGCCATACCGGAACTCCCGGACGGATCTGCCCCAGAACCTGGGCACGTTTCACACGGAGCGCTTTGGTTCCAATGTCACTGGAAGTAATTCCGCCTTTTGCAACGATAAATGCCGGTTTCACTTCCAGCTTCTCAATCAGGGACATTACCGCCTCCGATATCTTTAACGAACGAAGCAGTGCAGCTTCCTTTGTATCATTTTCAGTGGAAAGCAGACGGCGCTTTGTATAAACAACTACAGTTTTCCCTTCACGGACCGCATTTTCACACATAGTCCGTATCCGTTTCGCCTCCCGTTCCAATCCTCCGGCCACCAATACCAGATCAGAATCCATTTCAATCAACTGAAGACCAGCAGTCTTTTTTAATTCCTCCAGCTGCATGGTGGTTTTTTTCGTATGAGAGCCAATCACCACAATTCCTGCCGTCCTTCCGGCCCCGGATATCATCTCATTTCTGGTAAGAAGGGGTTTGTCACTGATATTGCCAAATGCCTTTACAAAAGCCGCAGCTGTCCGGAAAATGTAATGCTTACCCTTTCCCATGGCCCGGTAAAGAGCAATGCAGAAAACCTTAATATCATATTCATCTACCGCATTTACGATGATTTTCTGAAAGTCCTTTACAGCCAGCAGTAGCTCCGTGATTTTATCCAGTTTCATTCCCCTTAAATCTTCCAAAGAAATACAGACAACGGAATCTGCCCGAAACCTTCCTCCCGTCTTCTCTTCGATATATCCGCAGAGGTTGGAGGAGTGATATCCAAACGTTTTATCCCCGGCAAATTCCGTCTCTCCCACCGGAACCAGTTCAGACCCATATGTAACATAATGGACATTATCAATGGTAAAGCGTCCTCCTTCTGAAAAAAATGGACACAAAATTTCTCCATCTATCTTCCACGGGTTCTGCTTTTCTAAAACCTCCTTTAACACTTCGGTCTCCAATGGATAATGACCGCGCAGAGTAGAATCCCCACGGCTTACAATCAGATACTCCAGCCCTATCTCTTTTGCAGCCTGGTCTACCCACTTTCCAATTTCCCAATGGGCTTTTGCTGTTTGTTCTTCCGTAAAGCCTCTCGAATTGGTCAGAATAAAAAACAATTTATTCTTTTCTTTAAAACCACGACCTATGCTCTCCAGAGACCAGTCCGTGTAAACGGATACATCATGAACTGTTTGTATCCCTGTAGGATCATCATCTAAAACAACAATTTTCCTGGTATCCGCGTTAACTTCTGATGCCAGCAGATCATTCACCTTCTTCTTATCGTAACAGGGGTATGAGTGTAATATCTCACTGCTTATTCTTTTTTCCATCTGCCGACTTCTCCATGCATATCTTTATCTTCTTGCAACAGCAGCACAATATCCTTTGTCTCATCACCAGCAGGCGGAGTTTCTGTAATTTCAGACTGCCCGCTGACGGTCTTAATATAACTCTTTCCTCCTGTTGCCGGACAAAACCAGAATACCATCATCCGTTTTTCCTTATAATCTTCCAGAGAAAGTTTTATTTCCCTTCCTGTATAAGAATAAGCCATTAAAAAGTCTTCTCCGGCAAACACACTGATCCTCTGGTACTTTTCTCCCTGTTGAGACTGGAGCAGCTGCTGCGCCGGTTTCCCGTTAATAAAGCCCACCGACTCCATTAAATGTTTTAAATGCTTCATTTGTGAGCTTCCGGAATGATGCAGGCCGTCTTCCCATAAACAGTTTACGCCAAAACTGCCGACTTCCGATAAATCACGTTGAAACTGCATCACCGCATTATGACCATAAGTATGGCCTGCTGCTCCGGCAAACACATCCCAGTAGGCATAACGCCTGACATCCCCAGCCTGCCAATAAGGCTGGGTCTTATCATGAAGTCCCTGCAGAATCCATTCATAGGAGGGCTCACCATCCAGAACAGGCTTCACAGGCAGCCTGGCATAGTCGTCTTCCACATAGCGCCAGCAGTCTTCACCAAAACAGGTTTCTGACGCCCGGTTGTCATCCCACGATCCTAACTGATCCTGATCATATCTTCTGTGTCCTGACTGGAACAGATTAAAATCCAGCCACGCTTCTTTATGGAACCATTGGGAGGAATCCGTTCTTCCGAAGGGATGATAAGTGACCAGGCGGCGAGGCTCATCTTGCTTCATCATTTTTCCCATGGTACAGAAAAGCTCCTGATTGACATCGCCTCTCACATCGCCGCCTACGATCCAGATCAGATTCGGGCAGTGATGATAACGGTCCAGTACAAATTTCATGAAACTCTTCAAATTCCCGATATTCAGAAATCCGTTTTTTACAATATCACTTCCCCATACTGGAAGAACTCCCAGATATAATCCCAGTTCTTCTGCCATTTCCATTACCCTGTCAATATGGCTCCAAAAGGTTCCGCAGGTGTTGATGTTGGAGAAGTCTCCATTTATCAGCGCCCTATCTCCTGCCAGATTCCTTTGGTCAGCCGTATGCAGAAAGTCTGCTAAAATCACATTGTATCCTTTTTCCTTCCGGTTTCTCAAATACCGGTATGTTTCCTCCAGGGTCAGCCGCTGAAACATGAGCCAGGCGGTATCGGCCAGCCAGAAAAAAGGCGTGCCCCCGTTAGTAAAATACCGTTTGTTTTCATGCACCCGCAGAAGTCCACTCTCCCAGGGTTTTTTATTCATGTTCTTTCTCCTTTTCCAAGTCAGTCAACATGTTCAGCGCCAAGAGGTTCCAATTTATAAACCCGCCGTTGATCACCGGATCTCCGTTGATCGGACTGTAATATTCATGCATACACCCTGTCTTTTCCAGGTCCATCCCCAAAAGCTTTAAAGAATTACGGCAGATTTCTTCTGCCTCTTCCCGGTATCCATAAGAGAGCATGGCCTGAAATACCACATAATTGGCTACCAGCCACACAGGGCCAAGCCAGTTGGATGGATTATTGGTCGCTTCAAGATTAAACATCTTCTCATCCTTGGCCAAAGTGGCAATTCCAAAATTGCTGTGAAATGTATTCTCATCTTGATAATGGCTGACCAGGCTCCTTGCCTGCTCCTTTGTTGCAAAACCAGCATGCATGGGAATAAAACCGGACCACACCCTTATTTTAATGGGAAGAGTCTTCCAGAACACCCCAAGGCCTTCGTGGAACCAGTCAAATTTTCTGGTCTTGATATCCACGTCCACAGAATAGAAGAACTGATCCCTTTTATCCCAGCACTCCTCCTGTATGGTCTGTATCAGTTTTTTTGCCCGGTTCTCCCACTCCAGAGCCTCACCGCTTTTTCCTGCATTTTTCAAAACATACCCATATGCCTGCAGTTCCAGAACCATAAATGAATTCAGATATATATTTGCTGTAGAAAATTTCGGGCGTCCGAAAGAAGCAGGATCATTATCCATTCCTATCATAATGTCATCGCACCAGACAAACAGCCCTTTTTCTTCCATAAAGTAATTTCGGTAATAGCAGTCAAAGTATGCTTTCAATCCGTCTAAATACTCCCTCGTCCAGGAATAATCTTCCTGGAATTCACTGATCAGACGCATCTGCTGGCAAAGAAAAGGCTTATGCATGTTCATCAGCACAGCTTCCTTATGCTTCATGTTTAAATAAGGTTCCGGCCACCGGTCAACCTCGATCATCATGGGAATATAGCCATCCTTCAGCTGATGATCCATAAAATTCCTCACATTTCCTCTGGCATGGACCAGAATCTTTTTCTGCAGCTCCTCAGAAAAAGATTCCATGATACCGAATAATCCGTAAACTGACCAGTAGGTATCCCAGTCCCATAAATTACCGCCATAGACACTGCCCGGATCAATAAAGGGGTAGCGGATAAATCCATGAGGCTCTTTTAAAAGCTCATTTATATGATCTGCCACATAATCTTTTATCTCCTGTGCATAACGTTTGCTTTTCTGATCGATCATCCTGCTTATCCTTTCACCGCTCCTGCTGTCATCCCTTCGATTATTCTTTTATTTAGAATCATATATAAAATCAGCATAGGAATCACACACATAGACACGGAAGCAAAAATCGCTCCCCAGTTTTTCGCTCCAAATTCATTCTGAAAATACAGCAGACCGGTTTGAACCGTCTTCAGCTTTTGGTCACTGATAAATGTCATGGAGAAAATAAGATCATTCCATTTAAAAAAGAACTGCAATACTAAAACTGTAACAATAGCATTCTTCATCAACGGCACAACCACATACCACACCAATTTGTAGATTCCGCATCCGTCAATTACCGCCGCTTCCATAATCTCATCGGGAAACGACCGGAGATAACCGGTGGTCAGAAGAATCGACAGAGACAGACCGAAAGCCGTGTATGTAATGATCAGGCAGAGCCTGCTGTTTAAAAGGCCCATGCCGGAATAGATCTGAAATAAGGGAATCAAGGCAGTTGCAACGGGAATCATGATGCCAAATTCAAAATACTTCCCAACGAACTCCCCCAGTTTCCATCTCATCTTTGTTACCGCAAAACTGACAGTTACCGTAAACAGTACAATAAAGAATAAGGAAACTACCGTACATATAAAGCTGTTTTTAAAAAAAATGTTCATGTTTCCTCTTGTCCACGCCTGTATGTAATTCTGGATATAGAAGCCTGAGTTTAACGCATATGCCGGCTTGCTGGTCCACTCGCTCTGCTGTTTTAAGGAAGCGGTCAGCATCCAGAACAGCGGATATATTTCGATCACCACAAGACATATAATAACAAATTTAATTGCAATTGATTTTAATCCTTTTTTCATGCTCGGTCTTCCTCCTATTCTTTTATATCAAACTTGCGGATAATAGATGATCCAAGCACGCACAGCATGAATATGAACAGCGCAACCACACTTCCGTATCCCACCTTGTTATAGGTGAAGGAAACATTATACATATACATGGACAGTGATCTTGTGGCCGCTCCCGGTCCTCCGTTCGTCAGTGCAGTTGCAGATTCAAACATTTTCACTGTTCCTGAAAAACTGAAAATCAGGCAGGTGATGATCATTGCACGCAGCAAAGGTGCCAGAATATAACGAAACAGCTGCAGTCCGCCTGCTCCGTCAATTTTTGCCGCTTCAATTACGTCTCCCGGAATATCCAAAAGCGCCCCGTAGAAGATAACGGCATAGAATCCCATGGCTACCCATATATCCATTACACACAAGCTTCCCAATGCCGTGGATGCCTGACCGATCCAGGGCTGTATAAGACCGGTCAGACCCAGGGCATTTAAAAGACTGTTTAACAGTCCGTAATTTGGCTGTATTTCGTAAATTTTCTGGAACAACTGACCTACTGCCACCGTGGGCAGCACAACCGGAAAAAATACCAGGGTACGAATCACATTCTTAAAACGTTTCAGCCAGAAATAAAACATCAGAGCCAATAAAAGTCCCATACCTACCTGACCAAGCATAACAATGGATATGTATTTTAAATTGACAGCTAAAGACGCTTTAAAATTACTGTCTCCAAACAAACGCAGGAAGTTGTCAAACCCGATAAACTCCCATTTCAGCCCCGGCGATCCGGAATAAAACGAGTAATACAAAGACCATATTACCGGCAGAATGACTATGACAGAATAGATGACCAATGCTGGTAATACGAAAATTGCAATGGCAGTTTTATTTTCCAATACCTTTTTCATAGAAAAACCTCCAATTCCTTTCCATTTGACGCTCCCGCATACCAGGCGGACTTAAACAATCCGCTTTGCTGCCGGATTCGGTTAAAAAACGGGGTGCTGGTTTCCTTTTCAGAACTTCACAGCACCCCCACCTCTTTTTACGGCTAATTAAACCAACCGACTTATAAAAGTTAAATTTTTACTACTGGCTCATATCCCAGGCTTCCTGAATGGATTTCATGTAATCCTCTGCCGATAATTCACCAGTTAACAAGGTCTGGATTCCGTCTTTTGCCACATTCTGAACTTCATTGTCCATGGTTGCTTCAAACCATGTGAAAGCACTTTCCGCATTGTTGATGGTATCAAGCACCATCTTTGTATAACCGCTGGCGCCTTCTGCAGAAACCGTATAATTGTACCCCTTTACGCTTCCCTGCTGCTCCATAGCCAGATCGCCCATGTTTTCTGCGAAATATTTCATAAACCATCCAGTCGCCTCATCATAATTTTTCTGGCTGAAGGATAGAATATTGCCGCAGTTCATGGAATAACTGTTTTGATCGCTGACATAAGGATCTACAACCGGCACGTTGAAAAACCCGATTCCGTCTTCTCCGGCCAAATTTTGGGAAGCATCATTTAAGTTGCTTGTAAACCATGAACCGTTATAGAATATGGCTGCCTGTCCGGTCATGAGCATGGAGCCCGCGGTGTTCATGTCTACGGTATTGACGCCTTCACCGAAGTATCCTGCATTTGCCCAATCCTGCATTTTCTGGGCGGCTTTTACGTAATCCTTATCTGTATATTTGGAAATTCCTTCATCTGCTTTTGCCATAACATCGGGTCCGGCAATTCTGACGAGATAAGCATTTAATAGACGGGTTGCTCCCCATTTATCCGCCGCGCCGCACGCAATAGGCTGAATTCCCGCATCTTTTAGCTTTGAAAGCACTGCCTCAAACTCATCCCATGTTTTTGGAACCTGGCAGCCTGCCTGTTCAAATAACGCCTTGTTATACCAGAAGCCTTCCACATTCATTCCCAGAGGCAAATCATAAATATCGTCTGTTCCTGATAAACTTTTCAAAAGAGAGACTGCTGACGGATTCAATGCGTCTTCACAGTTAAAATCCTTCAGCACCTGTGAAACATTTACCAGTTTTCCTGCTTCGATCAGGTCCACAATCGGTTTACCTGATTCGTAGACGAACATATCCGGCAGATCATTAGAGGCCACCAGTGTAGCCACCTTCTGTCTTAAATTATCGGAAGACACCACTTCATAATCCCATGTGAAGTTAGGATTCACTTCTTTTTGATATTTTTCACAGAGAGCCTTAATCAGCACGCCGTTATCATTGTCTTCCGCCCAGATAGATAAAATTTTCATGTTCTTTGTGAGCTTGGGGTCCTCCGCTGCGCTTGGTTTTACAGAATCCGTTCCCCCAGCAGCTTCGGTTCCCCCAGCGGATTCCGTTTTTGCTGCGGATTCGGTTTTTACTGCGGATTCCGTTTTTGCTTCAGTCTGTCCGCCGGCATCAGATGTCTGTTTGTTTCCGCAGCCGGTCAATAAGGCCGTCATCATAGTTGCACTCAGGATTCCTGCTAAAACTTTTCTCTTCATTTTCTACCTCCCACATGTTTCATAGTTTTGTTTGATAGATATAGTTTAACAAGGAACTTGCCTATATACTAGTCAGTCATTTCTTTGTTTTTGTACACTTTT
Source organism: Lacrimispora sp. (assembly GCA_029256305.1). Classification (GTDB taxonomy): domain Bacteria; phylum Bacillota; class Clostridia; order Lachnospirales; family Lachnospiraceae; genus Lacrimispora. The sequence goes on from JAQSYE010000020.1 coordinate 9,196, forward strand.
TATATAAATATTATAATCAGATCGTTATTATTGTGTATTTAATCTCTTTTTCTGGTGTGCCCCTTATATTCATTCGGCGTTATGCCCTCATACTTCTTGAATATCTCACAAAAATACCGGTAATTATAATAGCCCACTTTTTCACTGACGTCCGTCACCTTCATGCCCTCATCCAGAAGTTCTTTTGCCTTTTTAATCCTTAAATCTGTTAAATACTTAACATAGCTCATACCCACTTCATTTCGGAATAAAATGCTCAAATAAGCCGGATTCATGTTTACCAGCATTGCCAGTTCATTTAAGCCGATGTTATCCTCATATTTTTCATTAATAAACTGCAGAAGTTTCTGAATGACACGGTGGCTGCTGCCTACCTTTTTTCCAAGAAAAAGCTTAGTCATCTTACGTATGAGGGACAGACAGTACAGCCTGCATTCTTCCTCTCCATGGAGTTTTTCCACATCATGATGGGTAATCTGACAGACAGCATCCGGGTTCGTTTCCTTAAAAATCTGGACCAGCATGGACGTAATCTTATATATTTCCTGTTTATACTGCTCAAAATCAGGGACTGTTTCTCTCAGCACCCGTAAGATTCCCTCCATTCCTTCTTCCAGTCCTTCCGCTTTTCCAATAAGAACCATATCCACAACACGGTCTGTCTCACGAATGATGCGGTCATATGCGTATTTGGGCGGATTACTCCTTTTTTCAACTTCTTGCAGCACTTCCTCAATTTTCTGTATGGTAACCGGCTTATCAATATAATTCACCACGCCCAGGTTAATGGCCCGCCTGGCATATTCAAACTCCGTATAACCGCTGATCACCACATAACTGGCTTCCGGCAAAAATTCCTTGCAGCTTTCGATCAGGGAAAGCCCGTCCAGCCCGGGCATCCTGATATCTGTAATAACAATGTCTGGCTTCTGTTCCCGTATCACGTCAAGAGCATCGATTCCATTGTAGGCATATCCCACCACTTTGCACTGCAGCTTCTGCCGTTCCAGAATCGCTTTGATCCCCTCAACTACAATATATTCATCATCTGCAACCACCATCCGATACATCTGTTAGTCCCCCTTTTTTTCTGCATGAAGCGGTACTCTTACGGTGACCTCTGTTCCCTCTCCTGCCTCACTTTCGAAGCAGATACCTGCCTGATCCCCATAGAACAAAAACAGCCTCTCCCTTATATTCTTTACTCCGTAGCCTTCGTCCAGAAGGTTCATATCCACGATTCCCACCCCATTGTCCTTGATTTTAAATATCATAACTTCCCCGTCAAGGCAGCCGGATAAGCGGATGCTGCACCCATTGCCAAGCTTTGGCTCCAACCCGTGATACACCGCATTTTCCACTATTGGCTGCAAAATAAACGTAAGAATTTTCTGGGTAATCAGTGTTTTTTCTATCTCAATCTTCAGTTCAAAACGGTTGTGATAGCGCATGTTCTGAAGCTTCATATACGCTTTTATTTTTTCAATCTCAGAACCAACCTCAATCAGCTTTTCTCCTCTGTTTAAGCTCAGCTTAAACGTATCCGAAAGTGCAAGCACCATATCTGCAATCTCATCCGCATGCTCTATGACCGCCATAAAATAGAGGGAATTCAGAGTGTTGTATAAAAAATGAGGGTTGATCTGCGACTGGAGAAGTAAAAGCTCCGCCTCCTTTTCCTTGATTTCAGAATGGAGGAGTTTTTCATGTAAGTCCAGATTATTGTTTACCGCGTTTTTAAACTGGGTGCCGATCTTTCCTATTTCCGTTTCGTCAAACTCCTCTTCAATGCGGAATGTCCCTTTGCTAACCACGTCAATATTCTTTTTCAGCTGTTCCAGAGGGAATGTGATAACCTTGGAAATCCCATTAACAAGCAGGCAGCAGATCATCAGCATAGCCATACATACCAGCACAGAAATCCAGGCGATATAATTGCTGTCACGGCTTACTTCCTCTCTGGCAATTACATTGACCACTTCCCAGTCACCCTTTTCATTGTGCACTTCACTGAATAAGTACTTCCCCTTCTTACCTGAAGTATAAGCCTCCAAAACCTCCTGTTTTACGTCTGTTATTCCCTGGAAAAAGACGAGATTCCAGTCAGGTCTGCTTCCAGACCGGCTCTCATTTTTATCAAAAATCATATACCGGTTGGTCACATATCCCTCATCTCCTTTTCCAAACGCGGAAAGGAACATACTTTTTTTAATATTAAAGACAACATACCCCATGTCTTCTCCATTCTCCGTATTTTTTAAAATCTTCACCATGGAAAATGTTTCATTATTATCATCAAACAGCACATTGTACCCGTAAAACACCTCTTTCCCCATTTCCTGGTCTGCCACTCTAACCCAGTCCATGGCTAAAATATTCTCATCCTTATGATACTTAAGCATCTTACCGTTTTGCAGGGTCAGCTTGCTGTAAAAATAGATATTCCCCTTTTTATGAATGACAACAGTACTCTGAATATATTTGTTCTGCTCAGCCAAATCTCTCAGTATATGATTTAAAACAACATCATCAAAGCTGGAAAAATAAGAGCTTTTCTTTTGTTTCTTTGTCATAATCTGTTTAAAATTCTGATTGTTAAGCAGGGTTCTGGAAAGGTCCACCAGATTCTGCAGCTGAATGTCAATGATGCTGCCGGACACTTCTAAATTGTGCCTGTGGGAATTCTGGTAATTGCGCTCCATGGTCCTTTTTGAAAAAATAAAGGTTGTGCAGCCAACTAAAGCCACTGCCAGGATTAAGCAAATCAGCATAGAAATCAAAATCTGATTTTTGATGCTTCTCTTTTTCCACATTTCCTCAAACCATAGTCTCCAATGCTTCATAATTCCCCACTCCCCTCACGATGCAAAAATAAGGGAGAACCTTAAATCTGGTACTCCCTTATTTCTCTTTACTAATGTTTATCCTTACACAATGACTTTAAAACCATTCAGCTCTAAGATTATTTCCTGCTGAAGCTTCTCTTTTGTCAGAAAATCCGATTTTCCTGCCGGAATGCTGACAGATTTTTCTTGTCCGGAGAAATTAAACAGGAAATAGATCTGTTTTTCCTGCCAGATCCGGCTTAATACCTGCACTCCTTCCGGAGCTTCCATCTCATCCTTCCATCTGCAGACAGGGTCTAACAGTGACTGAAAAAGTGCCTTCCATGCCGGATCTTCCAGATCCGTCCCCACATAATAAGCCATCCCGTCTACATAGGAATGTTGGGAAATCACCATAGAGTCCTTCTTATAAGTTTCCTTGTAGGACCCAAGGGGGGTTGCCTCTCCTGCCAGCAGCTCGCTCCATGACCTGTCCCTTGTCTCAAGCACATTTTCCTCAGATGACAGATTAAGGCTCAGTCTGGTCCGGTTGCTGTCAAATACCGGCTCAACCTCCTGAACCGCAACGCCCAATACTTCATCAAGATTGGCCGGAAGAGGTATGGTATACCCCAAGTTATCCTCATTTTTAACACCCGTCAAAAAAGTGGCAATTAAAATTCCACCTTGATTTACATATTCCCGGAGCCTCTTTGCCGTATCCTTTTTCAGAACAAAGGAGGCCGGAAGCACCAATGCCTTATACTTCTGGAAATCACGTTCAAGGGAAATCACATCGGAATGAATCCCCATACGCTCTAAATTATAATACAGCTTTCCTGCAAAATCCATATAAGAAAATTCAGGCTCATTGACCGGCTTTATTTTCAGAGCCCAATGGCTGTCATAATCTAAAAGAATCCCTACTTCCGAGCAGAAAGATGCTTCTTTTAAAGGTTCCAGCAGCTTTAACACAGAGGCTGTTTCCTTCATTTCATCATACCGCCTTCTGGGAATTCCGTCTAAATCCACGATTGCATAGTTTAGCTGCTCTGCACCCCCTGGAAAACTGCGGAACTGATAGTGCAAAAGCAAACCAGCCCCATTGGCAAATGCCTGAACCACTGCCTGCTTCAATGCGCCGGGTCCGGGCTGCAGCCGTCCCGTCCCACTCAGCCTGTGGCCTCCGCCGGACATAAATTCCATGATCCAGAATGGCTGGTTAGGCTTCACCCCTCTGCCAAATGCATAGGGGAAGGAATCCACCCAGGCGTCCCTCAGATTGGGATAATAATCAAAGGAATAGCAATCTAACTGTTCAAAGCCTTTAAAATAGTCAATACTGTTAGTCGCAAGTCCCGTTCCATTAGTGGTCACCGGATGGGAAGTTAAAGCTTTTAATATCTCAGCCTGAATGTTTTGAAACTCGATCTGACATTCGCTGGAAAACCGTTCAAACTCCAGACGGACTGTGGGGCTTTCATAAAAGTCCCGTATCTGGATCTGCGCCCCCGGCTCAATAGCATTGACCGGTGGGCTGATCTGTTCAAAAGACCGGTACTCCTGGGACCAGAAGATGGCTCCGCTTCTCCTGTTAAAGGTTTCGATCCCGCCATATTTCTGCTTCAGCCAATCCTGAAACTTCTTCCGGCAGTTTTCACAGGTACATCTTCCCGTTCCTTCCTGGGCCAGTTCATTGTCAATCTGGAATCCTGCTACATAGGGATTCCTGCCATAATGCATTCCAATGGCTTTTGCGATGCCCGCACAGGCCTTCCTGTATTTTTCGTGATTATAGCATCCATATCTTCTGCCTCCGAACGGACGACGAATCCTCCGGTTATCCTGATATAACATATCCGGCCAGGCTTCCACCATCCACGCCGGCGGACATGCCGTAGGCGTTCCTACGATCGTACGGATGCCTGCCTGCCCCAGTTCCTCAATCACCGGATCCAGCCAGGAAAAATCATATTTTCCTTCCTCCGGTTCCATCCGGCACCAGGAAAACTCCCCCATTCGGACCGTATTGATTCCAGATTCCTTTAACAGCTTTAAATCCCATTTAAGCTCATCTCCGTTTTTATGCTCCGGGTAATAAGATACTCCATATAACATTGGCCGCCTCCTCAACCTTGCTTTTCGCTGCAAAATCCGTTTCTTACTATAGGCATCCAGATACGCATTTCATCCAGTCCCCGGTTATCCCAGGCAAAATAAGGAATCATGCGCACTGGAACCGGTTCATAGCCTTCCTCAGAATAATCCTGGTAAAGGGTATTTCTGTCATATTCCGGTCCATGCGTTTTTTTGAAAAATGTGCCCCCGAGCCCGGTCACTCTACGGCCTTCTATCTCCATCTCCACCGGCTCCAAACGTACGTCTGACGGAACAAACAGATCGTCAATGGTTCCTGCCGGAGCGTCCATACCTTCCAGACAGTATACCAGAGGCCCCCGTTCCACAGCTACCTGATTGCAGTCTTCTTCCACCAGAACATGGGCACAGGTCAGGCGGGGCTTCATTCCTAAATCAAGAATGATCACGGTATTTTCAGGATTCTCTATTTCCACGGTCAGAAAACTGCCCCTGTCTGCAGACGAAAGCTTTCTTTCCCATATACACTTCTGCCCGTTTTCCGTTTTCCGAATCCCGCTTTCTCCCCGCACCCAGGATGGGATCCTCAAATGCAGCTTAACCGGCACATTCTTCTTCATGTCTTCAAAGCGAAAGATTATCTTCCCGTCATACGGATAGTCCGTTTCCTGAACCAGAACACCTTCCCAGCCATTGATGAGCTTTATATCCGCCCGGCTGGCACCATATAAAATCGGATAAATGCCGGTATCGTCTACGGTGTAAGCATATTCACTCAGCTGGGCAATCAGCCTGGCCAGGTTAGGCGGACAGCAGTAGCTTAAAATATATTCCGTCCGCTCCTGTCCCCAGATCAGCTCATAAGGTAGTTTTTTTGCCCGGCGCAGCATGTTCTCATAGAAGAATTTCTTTCCATCAAGGCTGACTGCCGCCAGGTTCACATTTAAGACCATCCGTTCCAGGACCTCCGCATACTCCTCTTTTTTCTCCATGCAAAACAAACGGTATGCCCAATAAACGCCTCCCACAGAGGCACAGGTCTCATTATAAGCCGTCACATTGGGCAGCTGGTATTCATATCCATAAGCCTGATGGACCAGCTGGTGGGTGAAAAAGTTTCCATATGGCGACGCACCGTTATACAAAGCACCGCATCCTCCGGTTATATAGAGCTTCTGCGTCACAAGGCTGTGCCATACTTTATGAAGGACCTCTGTAAGTTCCGGATTTTCCACTTCCAGGCACAGATCTGCCACTCCTGCATACAGGTAATTGGCTCTCACCGCATGACCGATGATTTTATCATGCTTCTCAAGAGGAAGTCTATCCTGGTTGTCATCCAGTCCTTCCGTTACGCAGTCACGCAGCTCCACTGCATCTTTCAGCAAATCCAGATACTCCTGCTTTCCCGTTGTACGGTACAATTCTGCCAGCCCCATATAATGGGAAGGGCATACAGCAGTCTGCGCCTGCCTGCTCTTCCTGGCCTCTTCATACAGATGCTTTAAATATCCGGCGGCTTTCTCGGCAATCGCAAGAAAGCTGTTCCGGCCCGTCACACGTTGATACAGACAGGCCGCGGTGAACAGATGCCCGAAATTATAGACTTCAAATTCATTAATATCCCCAAGTCTTGCGGCATGCCCCTTCTTCTCACTGATAATTTGTTTTGTGGAGATATATCCGTCAGGCATCTGTGCCCTGCCGATCAATCCAACATAATCCTCAAGCTCTTCCAAAAGCTGCTGGTCATCTTTAAAATCCGCTGTATAAACAGCAGATTCCATCCACTTATAAAAATCACCGTCGCCAAATACAGTGCCGTCAAAATCACCGTCTGATTCACCTGCAGCTATCTTGAAATTTTCCGTTACATGACTGATGTCTTTACTCTCAAACATGTGACGCAGATGGGGAACCGTAGAATTCCTGCAGGTGTCAAGCCGTTCCTTGTATAGTCCGCCTGTCCATCTCACCGCAGGAAATGGAAGACCGCAAACACGGGCATAGGGTGATTTTTTTAAATCTGTCAGCATCGTTCTCCTCCTCACTGTTTTCTGTAACATATTTCAAAGCTGCCGGAGCCTGTTTCGGCTGTCATACATTCATCCTCAAGCTGAAAAACAAGACCATCGGTTTCAGACAGCAACGCCCCTTTTTCCAGGCGTATTATAACCGCAGCATTGGCAGGCACGGTAAATGTAAGCCTTCGCTCTCCAGGAGTCTGCGTTTTTTCCCAGCTGACCCGGATCATTCCAAGAGCACTTTTATAAGATCCTTTTGCATATGCTAAGGCGTCTCCTGTCTGGGGGCTGATGATGATATGCCTGTATCCGGAACATGCCTCATCTGCTTCAATTCCCAGAACAGAGCGGTACAGCCATTCTCCCACCGCTCCATAGGCATAGTGGTTAAACGAGTTCATATCCGGACTCCACATGGTTCCATCCGGCTTTAAGCCGTCCCAATGCTCCCAAATAGTGGTCGCCCCCCTCTTGACCTGATACAGCCAGGACGGAAAATCTTCCTTTAAAAGTAGCTCATAGGCCTTATCCACATAACCGTTTTCACTTAGTGCGTGGAGAAAATAGGGTGTGCCCACAAAACCGGTCACCAGATGCCCTCCTTCTTTCTCAAGGAGTTTAACCAGCTGTTCAGCCGTCTTCTGCCTGTGTGTTTCCGGAACAAGGTTAAAATGCAAAGCCAGAATATGAGCGGTTTGGGTCATAGCCGTCATGCTTCCGCTTTTTTCAAAAAATGTATTCTGAAACTTTTTTACGATCTCCCCATACAATGCTTCATACTCTCTGGCATCCTCTTCCCGCTGCAGGATCAAAGCTATTTTCGCAAACAGTCCTGTTGAGTATGCATAATATGCGGTACAGGTCAGATCATTGGGAGTTGCTCCGAAATAGCTGCCCTCCTCTGCATCAAGCGCAACCCAGTCTCCAAACTGCAGCTTATAATTCCAGATATGATCCCTGGCATGTTTTCTCATGAACCCGATCCATTGCTTCATGCTGTCATACTGCTCTTCCAATATGACCTTATCCCCATACACGAGATATAAGGTCCATGGGTTGATCACGGCCACATCAGCCCAGGCTGCCGCGGAATGGGTTCCCTTTGAAAGCAGCCAGTCGTCTTTTTCCCTGCCGCTTATGATGTCCGGCACCACATGGGAAACTCCACCTTCCGGCGTCTGGTCCGCAGCCACATCTTTCAGCCATTTTCTGAAAAACGTATAGGTATTCATCAGATAACAGGAAGTACGGCAAAAAATCTGTGCATCTCCCGTCCAGCCCATTCGCTCATCTCTCTGGGGGCAGTCCGTGGGAATGTCCAGAAAATTCCCCTTCATGCTCCACTTTATATTTCTGTGCAGCTGGTTTACCAAAGGATTGGAACAGGAAAAATCTCCGGTTTCCTCCATGTCCGAATGCAGGACACAGGCTGCCACATCATTTTCTCTCAGTTCACCCGGCCAATCCAGAACATGAATATACCGAAATCCCTGAAATGTGAAATGGGGTTGATAGATTTCTTCGCCTTTTCCCCGGCAGATATAGCGAATTTCTTGTTTTGCCGACCTTAGATTGGCTGTATAAACATTTCCAGAAGAATCCAGTGTCTCAAAACATTGAAACCTTACCTCTTCTCCTGCCCGTCCCCTCACCTGAAACTGTACCCTTCCTGTCAGGTTTTGTCCGAAATCAATGACCCTGTCTCCCTGAGGAGTCTCAAAGATACTTCTTGCCTCCAAAGTCTCTATGACACTCACCTTCGAACCCGCCTGGGAAGTCAGAGCACTCTTTGGAAACTCTGCCGTTTGTACCCCTTGCCAGCCGTCCACGCGGTGGCCGGGACAGTTCCAATTCTCAATTTCCATGCCGGCGTCATATATCTCCCCGTCATAAATCTCAGAAAAAGTCACAGGCCCCTCATGTCCCAACCAACTTTCTTCCGTAAAAAATGTCTCTTCTCTTCCATCCCGGTAACGGACCATCAGCTGCATCAGAAAAGACGCTTGGTCTCCGTAATTATTGCGAAGATGAAGAAAGCCCATTTTCCCTTTATACCATCCGGCACCAACCAAAGCTCCCAAAGCATTGGCTCCCTGTTTCAGCAGATTCGTAACCTCATAAGTCTGATAGCACAAATGTTTCTGGTAGGAGGTCCAGCCAGGGGTCATCTCATCCTGGCCTACCTTATGTCCGTTTATATAGAAATGATACAGCCCCAGTGCTGTGGTGCATGCATAAGCCTCCAGCACTTCACCGCTGATTTCGATCTCCTTTCGCAGATAAGTGCTTCCCGAGGAGTCTTTGTCCTCCGGTCCTTCTGCCGTGATGAACCGGGCCTTCCACTGGTCTTGTTCTAAGACTGCAGTAACAAAAAATGCCGGTTCACTGAATCTGCTTTCTTCCTCTCCATCCTCCACCTGTACCCGGACAAAATATTTTTTACAGGAAGCGGGACAAAACCCCGCCACATCCACATGGATGGACTCCCTGCTCTTAACCCAGCCGCTTTCGTAAACTGTGGTTTCAAAATGATCATCCTCGGCAATCTCCAGCCTGTACGCCTCCTGGCATACATTCTTTTTGTCACTGTAAAGAATCCAGCCAAACCACGGCTTGCCGTCCAGACCTACCGGATTTTTCAAATATTCAATTGTTATTTCCGACACGTTCAGCATGCTTTTTCTCCCATTTCCTTATCGTTGTCCGGTCCGCTGTGCTTAAGACAGAATCTTTTTGACTGCTTCTCTCCAGCCCTCATATTTCTCAGCTCTCACTTCAGGCTCCATACCTGGATTATATTGCTTTGCTTTCATTTTTTCAAATATGTCTTCCTGATAGATGCCCAGGGAAAGGCCTGCAGCGAAAGCGACTCCCATTCCGGAGAGCTCGTTTATCTCGGAGACACGCACACTTGTATCCAGAATGTCGCTTTGGAACTGCATCAGGTACTGGTTTTCTGTAGGACCTCCATCCACCCGCAGTTCTGGAATGATGCAGTTCATGTCCTCACACATAGCATAAATCACGTCGGCAATCTGGTAGCCAATGCTTTCCAGACCTGCCCTGACGATTTCCGCCCGGCCTGTGGTCCTTGTCATTCCGCTGATGGAAGCAGTGGCACTGCTGTCCCAATATGGCGCGCCTAAACCGGTGAATGCCGGGATTAAGTAAACCTTATCATTTTTGTCAGCGGCAGCCGCAATCTCATCTGTCTCCTCCGGGAAGGAAATCAGGTTCATTTTTTCTTTCAGCCAAGTAATCACCGCGCCAGTATAATTGATGTTACCTTCCAGAATATAGTTCACCTTTCCGCCCATGGACCAGGCTAAAGAAGTTACGACTCCATGGGTACTGAACACCGGTTCTTTTCCCGTATTCATCATAATGGAAGATCCGGTTCCATAAGTCGCCTTAGTCATGCCTTTTTTTAAACAGCCCTGACTGAACAGTGCGCCGTGGGAATCCCCCATTACGCTGTGTATAGGAATAGGTGCGTCAAACAATCCCTCAAAGTCCGTCATTCCAAAGCATGAGTCTGAATCCGAAATTTCCGCCAGCCACCTGCTTTTTAAATCAAATATTTTGCAGAGCTCCTGATCCCAAGCCAAATCCCTGATATTAAAAAGCTGCGTCCGGGAAGCGTTTGAATAATCTGTTTTATAAGAAGTTCCTCCTGTCAGACGGTAAACCAGCCATGTGTCCACAGTTCCGAAGCACAGTTCTTCCTTTTCTGCCAGTTCTTTCAGACCATCCACATGTTCCAGAAGCCATTTAAATTTTGAAGCGGGAAAATAAGGGGAAAGGATCAATCCGGTCTTATTCCGTATGATTTCCGGATCAACGGTCTCCTCCATTCTTTTGCAGATGTCTCTTGACCTGGCGCATTGCCATACAATTGCCAAGGCCTGCGGCTTCCCTGTTTTTTTATCCCACACAAGGGCAGTTTCCCGTTGGTTGCTGATGCCCAGGCCGGCAATTTCATTTTTAGAAACTCCGGAAGTTTCCATGAGCTTTCGTACCACTTTTAATGTGTTTTGGTAGATTTCCTCCGGATCGTGGGAAACGTAACCTTCTTCGCTTATAATCTGCCTGTGGGGCACATCCTCCCTTTTTACCAGTTTCCCATGGTGATCAAAAAGAAGGGCCTTGGTTCCCTGAGTGCTCTGGTCCACCGCCAGAATATAGTTTGCCATATCAAATCAGCTCCCTTGCCTGTTTTGCAATTCCTTCTGCCGTAAGTCCGTAGTACTCGAATACTTCTTTTGAGGTCCCCGTGATCACAGGAGAGTCGGGAAGTGCCAAATTGATCACCTTCTTTGGGCAGTGGGCTGCGACGATCTGGCTGACCATGGACCCCAGTCCTCCATATGGGGAATGCTCCTCCACAGTAATGATTGCGCCAGCATGTTCTGCCGCATGTAATACTGCTTCCTGGTCCAACGGCTTTACACAGTACATATCAATAACGGATGCTGAAATTCCGCTTTTCTTTAACAGCTCTGCGGCCTCCAGCGCCGGCTTTACCATCTCCCCGCAGGCAATGACAGCAATATCCGTTCCAGTGGAAAGAACATTGGAACGGTCCAGCTCAAAGGGGCAGTTCTCCTCTGTGTAAATGTCTTCCACCGCATTTCTCCCCACCCTTATGTAGGCAGGCTTCTGATCCTTTAACAATTCCTCAATCAGCCGTTTTGTCTGGAACCTGTCACTGGGCAGATAGACCCTCATATTGGGAATTGCTGCCATAGCTGCAATATCCTGAGCGGAATGATGGCTCATTCCCAGAGCTCCATAACTGACCCCGCCGCTGATTCCGATTAAAGTCACGTTCGTGTCAGAATAGGCACAGTCTATCTTCGCCTGCTCATAGCTTCTGGTAGATAAAAAGCATGCCGGAGAAGCAGCAAATACCTTTTTCCCGCATTTTGCCAGTCCGGCCGATATGCTGACCAGATTCTGCTCCGCAATTCCTGTTTCCACAAATTGCTCCGGGTATGTCCGGGCAAATGGGGCCAGGCTTGCGCTTCCCCTGGAATCGCTGCACAAGACTATGATATCATGGTCTTCCTTTGCCTGCATTAACAATGCTTCGCATATCGCCTGCCTGTTGGGTATTTTATTCATACTGCCGCCTCCCTTCTCATTTCCAAATCAGTCATAATCGTCGCATACTCTTCCCCTGTTGGCACCCTGTGATGCCATTCCGCTTTATTTTCCATAATCGGGGAACCACATCCCTTAACCGTGTTGGCAATCAGAATGCTGGGCCTTCCCTTTACTGTCTTTGCCTGTTCAAATGCATCATTCAGTTTTTCCACATCGTTTCCATCCGCCACTTCAATTACATGCCAGCCAAAGCTTTTAAAACGATCACTAAGGTCATCATGCCCCATGATCTCCTCTGTATTCCCGGAAATCTGGAGGCGGTTGCGATCCACAACGGCACAGAGATTATCCAGCTTAAACTGCCTGGCGGCCATGGCCCCTTCCCATACCGATCCTTCCGCCAGTTCTCCGTCTCCCATAACCGTATAGACCCGGTAGGACCTCCCGTCCATTTTTCCTGCCAGAGCCATTCCTACACAAACAGGCAGTCCGTGACCCAGCGAGCCTGAATTCATCTCAATACCCGGAAGCTTGTTGTTGGGATGCCCAATAAATCTGGAGCCAAATTTAGAAAAACTCTTTATAACCTCTCCCATAGGGAAAAAACCTTTTGCCGCAAGTACTGCATACAGAGCTTCCACACAATGTCCCTTGCTAAGAACAAAACGATCACGATTCTCATCTTCCATCTGCTCCGGACTTATGTTCATCTGGCGGAAATACAGCACAGCCAATATATCCATGACGCTCATATCTCCGCCGATGTGGCCCCCTTTCCCTTCCATAATCATATCTAACACAGATTTTCTCAGTTCATAGGTCTTTGCTTTTAGTCCGTCCATATCATTCTCCTCTTAAATAGGCCCTGATCTCTTCCTCGTTGTCATCATACAAATCCGGTTTTACGCCGATGTACTTGCAGGCTTCGTATAAGACCGGAGCAATATCCTTATGGATTCCCACACAGTGATGAATATAAGGTCCTTCCACCAGCTTTGCTTCCAGTTTCTTTAAATTTGCCACTTCTGCCCATACGTAAGTGCCTTTCGTATATGGACCATCAATCCCCATTGCCTTTCCAAGTAAAAGAGAATATTCCCCGTTATCCCCATCGAACCGGCACAAGGTCATCTCACCATGCTTTGCCTCTGCCTCCACAGCTCCCGGATGATTAAATGCCAGGGGATAGCCCATAGTCGGCTTTTCTTTCGCAACGGAAATGGGCCATGGACCACAGTGCTGAAGCAACTCTCCATTTTCATTGTCCGGATGTCTTACAGTCCAGTCTGCAAAAAAGGTTCTGCATTCATCCATTCCCGCCGCTTCTGCCATTACTGCGGTTATAGCCCCGTGAATATCTGTCTCACAGACCACTGGGATTCCCTCTTCATTTAACAGGGAATTGGCTCCGCATGGCATAATGCCGATTTCACCCTGAAGGGCATTCCAGCACTGAATGGCAATCGCGTTGCACCCGTACTTAACCGACAGATTTTTCATGGCGGCCTTTAATGCCGCGACATTTAATAGTGCATCTTCACTGATTTGAATATTCATAGACTCTTTGCAGCCCTTTACGATCTTTTCAACCTCTGTCTTTTCCTCTTTCACCCGCCGTATCTCGGAGGTTAACTCAGGCATGGGGATAGGGGACAGTTGTATGTTGAAGCGTTCCAGCAACTCGCCTTCGTTGCACATGGTAGTCCAGAAATCAAAAGGCCTGGGAGCTATCTGCAGGATTCTTGTATTTTTAAAAACTTTTACTACGTTACAGACCGCCAGAAAATCACGGATTCCCCGCTCGAATTCAGGGTCCGTCAGCCGGCAGTTAGTCAGATAGGTAAAGGGAACCTTAAATCTTCTCAGCACCTTTCCTGTGGCAAAGAGACCGCATTGACTGTCCCGCAGGCGAATTCCATTTTCGTCCGGCCTCTCGTCCCTGGGCCCCCAAATCAGAACCGGGACTCCAAGTTCCTTTGCCAGTCTTGCGCAAACGTATTCCGTTCCGAAGTTGCAATGAGGGAGAAATAATCCATCGATTCCTTCGGTTCTGAACTTTTCAGCTATTATCTTTACATGGCTGTCATCATAAAGAAGCCCTTCTTCGTTTATATCCGTGATGTCCACAAACGTTACTCCCAGTTCATCAAGTCGCTCTGCCGTTAAATTCCTGTACTTTATTGCATCCGGAGCACTGAAAATACTCCTTCTTGTGGGGGCGAACCCCAGTTTTATAGTCGCCATAAAATTCATCCTTTCTGCTGTACGATCTTTTCTTGTATCTAAATTATACAGATTACATTACTTAATTTCATTATAAAATTAAGTAATTATTAATGAATTTTTCACTTAACACTTGTCTTTTTCCACTTAATAGACCATAATGATAAGAGAATGATCAGGAGGTACCTCTATGGGAATTACCGCAAAAGAGCTGGCGAAAGTTTTAAACCTTTCAGCTGCCGCCGTATCCATGGCTTTAAATAACAAACCAGGTGTCAGCACAGAAACAAGAAGGATGGTCATTGAAACCGCCCAGAAGTTTGGCTATGATTTGACCCGTCACACATTTAGCTCCAGAGATGTGAGTAGCATTTACTTAATTATTTATAAAAAGCATGGGGCTATCGTTGGGAGCAACCCCTTCTTTCAGGAGCTTTCCGAAGGAATCGCGGCCGGTTGTCAGAAAAACAATTATAAGATGGAAATCCGCTATTTATACGGAGAGGAAGGGAATATTGAAAATCGATTAAAAGATATGCTCTACTCCGGCTGTACCGGAATTATTCTTTTGGGAACCGAAATGACGCCTGAAGATTTTCTGCCTTTTCGGACCATCAAGATCCCGATCGTCTTATTAGACAGCTATTTTGAAACGGTTCCCTGCGATAGCATTATTATCAACAACATCCAGGGGGCTTTTCTTGCCGCTTCTTACTTAATAAAAAATACCGAAAAACAGCCTGGATACCTTCATTCCTCCTACCCGATCGAAAATTTTGCAGAACGGTATTCCGGCTTCTTTAAGGCTATTCATACCTATGGAATGGCAGCTTCCAACAGCATTGTCCACTCGGTTACTCCTTCCATAGAAGGTGCTTATGCCGATATGCTGGAAATTCTTAAAAGGCAGGAGCCTCTGGCACCCTGCTACTTTGCTGATAATGATTTAATCGCCATGGGCGCCCTTAAGGCATTGAAACAGTATGGCTACCGGATACCAGAGGACATCTCCATCGTGGGCTTTGATAACATCCCTGCAGGAATTATTGTGGATCCAGCCCTCACTACTATTCACGTACCTAAACACTATATGGGAAAAATGGCTGCAAACAGACTCATTAGTCGTTTGGAAGAGCCGGATGCCACCTCCGTGAAACTGGAAATTGCCACTACATTAATCCGAAGACATTCTGCTTAAAGCAGAAGGAATAAGGGCTCACTCCAGAATCTAAATACAATCAATATTAATCTTATTTCACAGGTGTTCCATCGTCTCCGGGGGGCGGTCTTACTGTGAACCAGAAAATATGAAAATTAAAAATATTTATTATATACTGCCAGTCATCACAAACAGTTAAATGAATAACAGGTAAACGGTACCTTAATAGTACGACACAGAAAAATGAACTGTGTGGAACTACCGTGGTACCGTTTACCTGTAGCAACATACTCTGACTAACGATTTGCAAGTTCTCTGGTAATATCCTCCCAGGTCACACCCTTTTGCGCCATCAGAACCATCATATGATAAAGAAAATCAGAAATCTCATATTTCACTTCTTCGGAATCAGGATTTTTCGCAGCTATTATAATCTCGGTCGCTTCTTCCCCAAGTTTTTTCAGGATCTTATCAATGCCTTTATCAAAAAGATAATTGGTATAGGATCCTTCCTTTGGATTTTCCTTTCGGTCAAGAATGACTTCTAATACTTCCTCAAACACTTTCAGCGGATTG
>JAQSYE010000247.1 GCA_029256305.1 Lacrimispora sp.
ATCGGCATTGCTGATACAAACTGTGATCCTGAAGAACTTGATTTCGTAATCCCAGGTAATGATGATGCGATTAGAGCTGTCAAGTTAATTGTATCCAAGATGGCAGACGCAGTAATCGAAGCAAACCAGGGCGAGGCAGTAGCTGAGGAAGCAGAAGCAGCTCAGGAGTTAGAAGAGACTGTAGAAGCTTAAGATTCAGACGAATGTATGCTTCGGTCTGCTGTATGGCGGGTCGGAGCATATTTTTATGAACAGACCTTTTGCAAAACAATTACGTTTAATCGATGATGGAGGGAAACACAAATGGCAGCAGTTACAGCAGGAATGGTAAAAGAATTAAGAGAGTTAACCGGTGCAGGTATGATGGATTGCAAGAAAGCACTTGCAGAGACCGACGGTGATATGGACAAAGCAGTTGAGTTTTTAAGAGAAAAAGGACTTGCAGCTGCATCTAAAAAGGCAGGAAGAATTGCCGCAGAGGGTGTTGTTACAACTGTAGTAAGTGAAGATGGAAAATCCGGAGCGATTGTTGAAGTTAACAGCGAGACAGACTTTGTTGCTAAGAACGCTCAGTTCCAGGGATATGTAGCTGACGTAGTTTCTCAGGTGCTTGCTTCTGAATCAAAGGATATGGATGCATTTATGGCCGAGACATGGACCGGTGACAGCTCATTAACAGTAACTCAGGCTTTATCCAGCCAGATCTCTGTTATTGGCGAGAATATGAATATCAGAAGATTTGAAAAGATTACAACTGATGGTGTAGTTGTTGACTATATACATGGTGGCGGAAGAATCGGCGTTCTCATTGAAGCTGGTGCTGAAGTGGTCAATGATACAGTGAAAGAAGCATTAAAGAACGTGGCAATGCAGATTGCTGCTTTAAATCCAAAGTATGTAAAGAGAGATGAAATTTCCCAGGAATTCATCAATCACGAAATGGAGATCTTAAAAGTACAGGCAAAGAATGAAAATCCTGACAAACCTGATTCCATTCTTGAGAAAATGATTGTTGGCCGTTTGAATAAAGAATTAAAAGAGTTCTGTCTGGTAGATCAGGCTTACGTAAAAGATGGAGACTTGACAGTTGGCAAGTATTTAGAGCAGGTTTCTAAAGAAGTCGGCGGAAAAGTAGAAGTTAGAAAGTTCGTACGTTTTGAAACGGGCGAAGGTCTTGAGAAGAAAGAAGAGAACTTTGCAGAAGAAGTTGCAAGACAGATGCAATAAACTGTAATAGGATTCTGGGGGGAATCCCATGGGTATCCATGGGATTTTTCTATTCAAACAGTGTCCGTTTCCGATTGACATATGTTTCCAGTCGGGCGGATATCAACACAAAAGGAGTTGATTAGAATGGCTAAATATATTATAAAACGTATTGCTATGGCAATTGTAACGATTTTTGCTGTTGCTACGGTAACATTCTTTGTCATGAACATGGTGCCAGGAGGACCATTCATGTCAGAAAAGGCAATCAGCCCACAAGCCCAGGCGGCATTAAATGAAAAGTATGGACTGGATAAGCCGTTAAGTGTACAGTATGCAACCTATATGAAAGATATTATGCATGGTAATCTGGGGTTAAGTGTAAAACAGCGCGGACGTACTGTGAATATGATCATTGGTACGAAATTTCCCGTTTCTGCCAGAATTGGCGGAATGGCAATTTTGGCCGCAGTGATGATTGGTGTTCCCCTCGGAAGCATTGCTGCTTTTAAAAGAGGCACACTGGTGGATAATATTATTATTGTTTTCAGTACCTGCGGAATTGCGGTTCCCAGTTTTGTAGTCTGTACCATACTCATGTATATTCTCAGTTTAAAGCTGGGATTATTACCTACGTATGGACTTGGGTCGTGGAAGAATTATATTATGCCAGTTATGGCACTCGCTCTTTATCCATCATCCTATATTTCAAGATTAATGCGTTCATCCATGCTGGATGTAATGGGACAGGATTATATGAGAACAGCCCGTGCAAAAGGTCTTTCCCAGACGGTAAGTATTTTTAAACATGCACTTCGTAATGCCATTCTTCCAGTGGTTACATATTTAGGACCGCTGCTGGCTTATACTGTGACAGGAAGCTTTATTGTTGAAAAGATATTTACAATTCCAGGGCTTGGATCTGAATTTATCGGTTCCATTACAGGACGTGATTATCCCCTTATTATGGGTACCACGATTTTCCTTGCTACATTAATGGTTGTCATGAATGTACTGGTGGATGTTGCTTATAAATTTATCGATCCAAGAATTAATCTGAAGTAAAGGAAGGAGAAAGAAAATGCCAAAGAATAAATTATCAGTGCAGCTTAATGTCGAAGACTTTCTCCTGGCTAGTGATGCAGAAAGAGAAAGCCTGACAGTGATGCGTAAAAGCGTAGGATTCTGGAAAGATGGAATCAGACGTCTTAAGAAAAATAAGATTTCAATGATTAGTCTTGTTGTAATCTTACTTGTATTTATTTTATCATTTATTGTACCTCAGCTTTATCCATATAGCTATGAGCAGCAGATAAGAGGAAGTGAAAATCTTACTATTATGCAGTATTCCCAGAAGGAATTGACTTCCATAGAAGCAGGAGAGAGTGTATTCCCTCATATTCTGGGAACTGATAACCTGGGACGTGATTATGCAATCCGTGTTATGATGGGAAGCCGTGTTTCTCTGACTGTCGGTTTGGTAGCATCCGCTATTATTTTGCTCATTGGTTCTTTTTATGGCTCTATTGCAGGCTTCTTTGGAGGCTGGGTAGATATGATAATGATGAGAATTGTGGATATGATTTATACGGTTCCCGACATTCTGATCATCGTACTTTTATCTGTAGCATTTGATCAGCCTTTAAAAGCGCTGGCTCAAAGGCCTGGATTCCAATGGATTCAGCTTGTTGGTGTTAACTTAATCAGTATTTTCGTTGTATTTGCACTGCTTTACTGGGTTGGTATGGCCCGTATTGTGCGAAGCCAGATATTGATTTTAAAAGAACAGGAATATGTAACTGCTGCGAGAGCTTTAGGCGCTTCCAGCGGACATATTATTAAAAAGCATCTGCTTACCAACTGTATCGGTACATTAATTGTTACAACAACACTTCAGATCCCGTCTTCTATTTTTACCGAGAGCTTTTTAAGCTTCCTTGGGTTGGGTGTTGCTGCACCTATGCCTTCGCTGGGAAGTCTTGCGAGTGCCGCATTAAACGGTCTGCAAAGCTACCCACACCGCTTGTTTGCTCCGGCACTGATGATTTCAGTTATTATTTTGAGCTTCAATCTGCTGGGTGACGGTCTTCGGGATGCATTTGATCCCAAACTTAAAGATTAAAGGAGGAGAGATAACATGAGTGAATATTTAGTTAATATTGAGAATGAACGTCTTTCTTTCTTTACTCCGGCTGGAGAAGTCAAGGCGCTTAATGATGTATCACTTCATCTTCGTGAAGGTGAGGTTTTGGGAATTGTAGGAGAGTCTGGTTCAGGCAAGTCTGTAACTGCCTATAGTCTTATGGGACTTACCGCTTATCCTGGACGCCTGATTGGCGGTTCTCTTCAGTTTAATGGACATCAGATTGAGAAGATGACAGAAAAAGAAATGAGAAAGATTAGGGGAAATGAAATTTCTATTATATTTCAGGATCCAATGACCAGCTTAAATCCGGTTTATACCATTGGAAACCAGATCACAGAAGTGGTCAGACTCCATACAAATAAAGACAAACATCAGGCGACCGAGCGAGCAAGAGAGCTTCTTGTTCTGGTGGGTATCAATGAGCCGGAAAAACGTCTTAACCAGTATCCTCACGAGTTGTCCGGCGGTATGCGTCAGCGTGTTATGATCGCGATTGCTCTGGCATGTGAGCCGAAACTGTTAATCGCGGATGAACCAACTACAGCCTTAGACGTTACGATTCAGGCTCAGATTTTGGAACTGATGATGGAATTAAAAGAAAAGCTTGGAATGGCAATTATCATGATTACTCATGATCTGGGCGTCGTTGCTAATATGTGTGACCGTATCGCTGTCATGTATGCAGGGAAAGTGGTAGAGTACGGTAATACGGATGATATATTCTATAAGCCCAGCCATGAATATACCAAGGGTCTTATACGCAGTATTCCAAAGCTTACCGAGAAAGAGCATAGTAAACTGATTCCTATTGAAGGAAGTCCTGTAGATATGCTTAATCCGCCTGCAGGATGTCCATTCGCACCCAGATGCAGGGCCTGCATGAAGATTTGTCTGCGCGAGATGCCAGAATATACAGATATATCTGATATACATTACAGCGCCTGCTGGCTGCTTCAGAAAGAGGAGTTTGAGAGACAGCAGATACAGAAGGGAGATGCATGATGGACAACAAATATCTTGTAGAGGTACAGAATTTACAGCAGTATTTCCCTGTTGCCGGTGGTAAAATGTTTGAGAAAAAGGTTGTAAAGGCAGTAGACGATGTTTCTTTTGGGATCAAAAGAGGTGAAACTCTTGGATTGGTTGGAGAATCTGGGTGTGGTAAGACTACAACAGGTCGTACCCTGCTCAGACTTTATGAACCGACCTCCGGAAAGATCTTTTTTGACGGGAAAGACATTACAAAGGTAAATATGCTTCCTTATCGTCAAAAAATGCAGATTGTATTTCAGGATCCTTATGCCAGTCTTGATCCTCGTATGACTGTTGGAGATATTATTGGTGAGGCAATTGATATCCATCATCTGGCTGCCAATAAAAAAGACCGTCAGGATCAGATTATCTCTGTTTTGTCTACGGTAGGACTTAATTCAGAGCATGCAAACCGCTATCCTCATGAATTTTCCGGCGGACAGCGTCAGCGTGTAGGCATTGCCCGTGCGCTTGCGGTAACCCCTCAGTTCATTGTCTGTGACGAGCCAGTATCTGCTTTGGATGTTTCCATTCAGGCACAGGTCGTTAATATGTTTGAAAAGCTGCAGGAAGAAATGGGCCTTACTTACTTATTTATTGCTCATGATCTTTCCATAGTTAAGCATATTTCCAATCGGATTGGTGTTATGTATCTGGGGAAGATGGTAGAGCTGGCAGATAGCTATGAGCTGACATTCCATAGTGTGCATCCATATACGAAGAGTCTGATCTCAGCAATTCCCATTGCGGATCCGGAGATCAGCCGCAAATCTAAGAGAATTGTTCTTGAAGGAGATGTGCCAAGTCCTGTAAATCCACCATCAGGTTGTCGCTTTAGAACCAGATGTCCTTATGCGGATGAACTCTGTGCTGCTCAGGAGCCAGAATGGAAAGAAGTGTCAACGGGACATTATGCTGCTTGCCATCATTTGGATAAAGTTAATTAAAATCAGATTGAACTTTTAACGCATTTATGTTATGCTAAGAAAATGAATTGGCGCAGTAGCCGAATAAAG
>JAQSYE010000248.1 GCA_029256305.1 Lacrimispora sp.
TTATTTTGCCTTTGTATCGGTTCCTCTGCGTCTGATCTTTGCGCTTATGGTAGCCCTGCTTCTGCTGAAATCATCAAAGGCAACCGGCTTTTACCGGGCGTTTTACTATCTTCCGTCCATTATCGGAGGATCTGTGGCAGTCTCCATATTATGGAAACGAATGTTTGCAACCGACGGAGTAGTTAATCTGCTTCTGGGTATTTTAGGGATACACACCAGTTTTGCATGGCTTGGAAATAATAAAACGGCGATATGGACTCTTATTATACTGGCAATATGGCAGTTTGGTTCTTCCATGCTGATTTTTTTATCATCTTTAAAGCAGATTCCGGTATCGCTTTATGAAGCGTCCCGAGTAGACGGAGCAAATAAATTTTCCCAGTTTTTCAAGATCACTCTGCCTCTGCTGACACCCACTATTTTCTTTAATCTCGTTATGCAGATGATTAATGGTTTTCTCGCATTTACGCAATGCTTTATTATTACTCAGGGAAAACCGCTTAACTCCACCTTATTCTATACTGTTTATATGTATCAGCAATCTTTTGAGTTTTATAACACCGGATACGGCGCAGCCTTGGCATGGGTAATGCTGCTTCTGATCAGCGTGATAACAGTGATTCTGTTTGCAACAAAAAGATTCTGGGTCTATACGGAAGGAGTGTGAGGCAGGTGATGACCAGAAAAAAGGCAGGTAAGATTTTATACCATGTAATTGTGTGCGGCCTGGGACTTGTAATGATTTATCCTCTGTTTTGGATGTTTATGAGTTCATTTAAGGAATCAAATACCATCTTTTTAACAGCGGGTCAGTTGATTCCGGAAAAGTTTGTGTTAACCAATTATAGTAACGGCTGGAAGGGTTTCGCAAAGATTTCTTTTGCAGTTTTTTTTAGGAATTCTTTTTTTATAGCTGTTACAGCAACACTTGGAACTGTTTTTTCTTCGGCTTTGGTAGCTTACGGACTTGCAAGATGCAGATTTTTCGGTAGAAAGATTCTGTTTGCAGCGATGCTGATATCCATGATGCTTCCGGCGCAGGTGCTCATGATTCCCCAATATTTATGGTATCAGAAATTAGGCTGGGTAGGAAGCTATAAACCGCTGATTCTCCCCTACTGTTTTGCTATTCAGGGTTTCTTTGTTTACCTGATGATTAATTTTATTGATGGCATTCCAAGGGAGCTTGACGAGGCCGCTAAGATTGACGGCTGCTCCTATTATAGCATATTTTCCAGGATTATCATGCCCCTTATCACACCGGCGCTGATTACTGCCAGCATATTTTCGTTTATGTGGAGATGGGATGACTTCCTGTCTGCCCTGCTTTATATCAATAAATCTGCCAGGTATCCAGTCAGTCTTGCCCTTAAGCTCTTTTCTGATCCGGGATCTTCCTCGGATTACGGTGCTATGTTTGCTATGGCAACTCTGTCTATTTTGCCGGCAGTGATTATTTTTATATGCCTGCAGAAATATCTGGTGGAAGGCATCAGTACGTCGGGCCTAAAGGGATAAAAGGAGAAGGATAATGATAAATGAAAATGTTCCAAGACCTGATTTTAAGAGGGAAGAATGGATAGATCTCAATGGAGAGTGGGATTTTTCATTTGATGAGCCGATATTTGACAAAAAAATCAATGTACCGTTCTGCTATCAGTCGGAAATGAGCGGAATCTGTGATGCAGACGTTCACCACGTTGTCTGGTATCGGAAAGAATTTGATGTGAAGAAAAGCAGATTGATAGATAAAAGCCTGCTTTTAAAGTTTGGAGCTGTGGATTATGAGGCAGAGGTTTATATCAATCATATCTATGCAGCAGGACACAGAGGCGGTCATACTCCCTTCGAGGCTGACATCACCGGACTGGTTATGGAAGGGAAAAATGTTGTAACAGTTAAGGTAATGGATTATAGTGATGAAGACAAGCCCAGAGGCAAGCAGACCTGGACTGGAAAAAATTTTGCATGCTGGTACACACCCACAACTGGAATCTGGCAGAGCGTGTGGTTGGAATATGCAGGAAGCACCTATATAAAGCGAATTAAGGCAACTCCGGATCTGGAGCGGAATGAGGTATTATGTGAGGTTTTTATTTCCTCCATGGATAAAATAAAGGCAGAAATTTCTTTCCATAGTCTTCCTGTGGAAGGGGGGACTCATATGGACCTTGGCAGTTTAAATATTGCCTGCGAAAATGGGTATGGAAAAGGGATTCTGGCATTGCCGGACCTGGATCTGCGCAGGGAAGAGCTGATCTGGACACTTAATGCCCCCAACTTAATTGAGATGGAGGCAAACCTTCGTAATGATAAAGTGACAAGCTATTTTGGACTTCGTTCGATCTGTATTTCCAATGATAAAATTCTATTGAACGGTGAGGTATTATACCAGAGATTAATTCTTGATCAGGGATATTGGAAACAAAGCCTTCTGACGCCTCCAGATGAGGAATCCATTAAAAATGATATAATACTCGCTAAAAAGATGGGATTTAATGGAGCCAGAAAACATCAGAAAATTGAAGATCCCAGATATTATTACTGGGCAGACAGGCTGGGATTTCTTGTATGGGGAGAAATGCCAAGTTGTTATAAGTATACAGACAACACTCTGAAAAACACCTCTGCAGAACTTACTGATTTTATTGAACGAGACTATAATCACCCCTCCATCATCGCATGGGTCACAGCAAATGAAAGCTGGGGGATGAGAAATATAAGGACGGACAGCAGCCAGCAGAGCTTCTCCAATATGTTGTATTATCAGGCTAAAGCACTGGATAAAACCAGGCTGGTCAGTGGAAACGATGGCTGGGAACAGACGGAGCACACAGATATACTGGCGTTACATGATTATGAGCTGATGCCGGGTAATACAGAGAAGTACGAGTCCATGGAAGAGATTATATATGGACAGGCGGAACGCCGTATGGTTCTGGCTGATGGACAGAAATATCGGGGACAGCCTATACTGATGACAGAGTACGGCGGAATTGCATTCTCTTCACAAGAGGAGGGCTGGGGCTATTATAATAAAGCAGGAAGTCAGGAAGAGTTCTTACAGCGCCTGGAGCCTGTTACCGATTTTCTTATAAAAAGCAGAAAATTTTCCGGCTTTTGTTATACCCAGCTTACGGATGTGATGCAGGAAACAAATGGATTGTTAAAGGAAGACAGAACCCCTAAGCTTCCGATGGAAAAACTACAAAAAATTTTTGGTAAAAAAAGCTACCAATAAAACAGTAATATTTTTAGTGGATCAGTTCAGCCATAGCGCTGAACTGTTATCCATAAGTATACCGTTATAATTGGCAGTTAATAAACTTTAAATTGAAAAAAACTAAAAAAAACTTGACTATTTAGAAGTTATCCTGTATAATTCCTTTTGTTGTGTTGATGGGCTATCGCCAAATGGTAAGGCAACGGACTCTGACTCCGTCATTTTCAAGGTTCGAATCCTTGTAGCCCAGCTCCTAAGCGGGACCTGATATGGTTCCGTTTTTTTTGTGCGAAAGAACTATTTCTGAAAGAACTATTTCTAAAAGAACTGTTAATCTATGTGAAAAGATATTCATTTCCGCATTTTTCGGGGAAACGCGGTGTCGCCTGTTACTCTTTTATCTGGACAAGAGTTAAAAAATGCTTTATAATGTTATATAATTTTGAGGAGAAAATTTAGATGTATACATTCGGTAGCAGAGTTCGATATAGTGAGACAGATGAATATGGAAAACTGACATTGACCGGTATTATGAATTATCTGCAGGATTGTTCCACTTTTCAATCAGAGGATAATGGGCTGGGAGTGGAATACTTTACAAACCGGCATAAAGCATGGTGGTTATCTTCCTGGCAGATTGTTGTGGATCGTTATCCGATTATGGGAGAAGAACTTGTAATCAGTACCTGGCCCTATGATTTTAAAGGGTTTTACGGATACCGTAATTTTACAGTATGTGATCATGAGGGCAAATATCTGGTAAGGGCCAACTCCGTATGGTTTTTGTTTGATACGGATAAAGGGAGACCTGCAAAGATTGAGGCAGATGATATCAGAGGGTATGGAACCACATGGGAGAAACCGCTTGATATGGAGTATGCTCCCCGCAGAATTGTGGTTCCTGATGTATATGAAGCTTCGGTTTCTGTTACGGTGGGCAAGCATCACATTGATACCAACCACCATGTGAATAATTCCAAGTATGTGGAGATTGCCAGGGAAGTGCTTCCTGATGGAATGGAAGTGTCGGAACTGAGAGTGGAATACAAAAAAGCAGCAGTCTTTGGAGATGCAGTCTATCCCAGAGTCAGTAAGACAGAGGAAGGATATGTGGTTTCTCTGTGTGATGAAGACGGGGCAGCTTACGCAGTCATTTGGCTGCGAGGAACAACAGAGAGGATATAAGATGATTGAATTAGGTAAGATGCAGACCCTCATAGTCCAAAGGGTCAAGGAGTTCGGCGTGTATTTAGGAGAAGATGCCGGCAGTGAAGTATCTGTACTGCTTCCAAAAAAACAGGTTCCTGAAGGTATGGGTCAGGGAGATGAGATTACGGTCTTTATCTACAAGGATTCAGAAGATCGTCTGATTGCGACGACTACGCTTCCCAAACTTTTAGTGGGTGAAACTGAAGTTTTAAAAGTGAAGGAAGTGGGCAAGATCGGTGCATTTCTGGACATGGGACTAGAGAAAGATCTGCTTCTGCCGTATAAAGAGCAGACATATAAAGTACAGGAAGGTGAGAACGTTCTAGTCACTTTATACATTGATAAGAGTAAGCGGCTGGCAGCCACAATGCGGGTATATGCCCATATGAGCAATCAGTCTCCTTATAAAAAAGATGATCAGGTTACCGGCATTATCTATGAGTTCAGCGATACGCTGGGAGCATTTGTTGCGGTAGATAAAAAATATTACGGATTAATACCACAAAAGGAGCTTTTTGAGAAATACAAGGAAGGCGACGAAATAACAGCAAGGGTTACAAAAGTAAGGGAAGACGGAAAACTGGACTTAAGTCCCAGACAAAAGGCATATATTCAGATGGATGCAGATTCGTTAAAGGTTCTTGAGATAATCGAAAACCAGTTCTCGGGAAGTCTGCCGTTTACTGATAAAGCAGATCCGGACATAATAAAACGGGAATTCTCCATGAGCAAGAATGCTTTTAAGCGTGCGGTGGGACATCTTCTTAAAGATGGAAAAGTAAAGATAACAGAAAACAAAATTGAAGTAATTAATTAGCGGGTAAGCGGATAACAGGAGGATTATTTTGGACTCGATAGACTATTATAATAAGTATGCGGCAAAGGAATTTGAAGAAACAGTAAATCAGGATATGTCAGAAATCATGTGGGCTGTGGGTCAGGAAGAGACAGCCTTACGCTTTATGAACTGGGATATGATGTGACACCGCTTGATGCATCTCCTGAGATGTGTAAGCTGGCGGAAATTCACACCGGCCTTGAGGTACTCCAGATGACATTTGAACAGATGGATTTTGACGATGTATTCGATGGAATCTGGGCGTGTGCATCACTGCTTCATACTCCGAAGAAGGAACTGTCAGGCATTCTTACAAAGATAGCAAGGGCCTTAAATGAAAAGGGCATTCTATATATGTCTTTTAAACTGGGAGATTTTGAGGGATTCCGGGGAGAACGGTATTTCAGCGATTTCACGGCAGACTCTATTTCCCAGCTGTTAAGAGAAAACGGCAGATTTGAGATTCAAAAGCTGTGGGAAACCGAAGACATTCGTTCTGGTCATTCTGACGTAAGGTGGCTGAACGTTCTTGCGAAAAAGAGATAAATTATTTTAAAATATTACAAGGCGATGTCGAAAATAACGACATCGCCTTGTAATATATAACCAAATAAGAGGCAAAATAGTCACTGGGTATCGAATATAGACAGAAATGTACGAGCCTGTCTCTTGATATTTTGACGTTTCAGTCAGTTTTTTCAATGGTTATACAAATTAGCCAAAAGGCCCAAATGGATTTTGGTAAATAAGAATATGGTAAAAAAAAAACAATTCATGTATGATGATTTCAGAAACATAGAGCTGCGGCTGTGGGGGCTTGTGGTTCAGAACAGAAAATATATATTTTATTTTTAGGAGGATTAGTAAATGGCTAGTTTATCACTGAAAAACATCGTCAAGAAATATCCCAATGGATTTGAGGCAGTTAAGGATTTCAATCTGGAGATTGCAGACAAAGAATTTGTTATTTTTGTAGGACCATCCGGATGCGGTAAGTCTACTACTCTTCGTATGATTGCTGGTTTGGAAGATATTTCCTCCGGTGAACTTTACATTGATGGAAAGTTAATGAACGACGTAGAGCCTAAGGATAGAGATATCGCAATGGTATTCCAGAACTACGCTTTGTATCCACACATGACTGTATTTGATAACATGGCGTTTGGTCTGAAACTGAGAAAGACTCCAAAGGATGAGATTGATAAGCTGGTTCATGAAGCTGCAAGAATCCTTGATCTGGAACACTTATTAGATCGTAAGCCAAAGGCATTATCCGGTGGACAGAGACAGCGTGTAGCTATGGGACGTGCCATTGTTCGTAATCCAAAAGTATTCTTAATGGATGAGCCTTTATCAAACCTTGATGCAAAGCTGAGAGGACAGATGCGTATCGAAATCTCTAAATTACATCAGAGACTTCAGGCTACGATGGTTTATGTAACACATGATCAGACCGAGGCTATGACACTTGGTACCAGAATCGTAGTTATGAAAGACGGCGTAATCATGCAGGTTGATTCCCCTCAGAACTTATATGATAAGCCAGGCAACAAGTTCGTAGCAGGATTCATCGGAGCACCTCAGATGAACTTAATCGATGCGACTGTTGGTAAGAATGGCAGCGATGTTACTTTAACATTTGGTGGAAACACAATTGCACTTCCAGCTGAGAAAGCAAAAAAACTGGAAGATGGAGGATATCTTGGAAAGTCTGTAGCTTTAGGCATTCGTCCTGAGGATCTCCATGATGAGGAAGCATTCCTTGAGTCTTCCCCTGCAAGTGTAATTGATGCAACAATCAGAGTTTACGAATTGCTGGGAGCAGAAGTATACTTATACTTTGATGTAGAAGAAGTAAACTTTACAGCAAGAGTAAATCCTCGTACAACTGCAAGACCTGGCGATACAATCAAGCTTGCTCTTGATTTATCAAAAGTTCATGTATTTGACAAGGATACAGAATTAGTTGTATTAAACTAATTAATGAAATTTTATGCAAGCGAGTATGATACTCGCTTGCTTTTTTTTTCTTTTTGCATTAATATAGAATAAGGTAAATTTACGAAAAAGGAGATTATGCCATGATTTCGAATCAAATACTTCAAACAACCATTGAAGGATTAAAAGGAATAACAAGAATAGATCTGTGTATTTGCGATACAGAAGGAAAGGTTTTGGCGACCACATTTCCTGATGCGGAAGATTACGAAAGTTCGATCCTGGCGTT
>JAQSYE010000249.1 GCA_029256305.1 Lacrimispora sp.
TTGTCCATCACAAGATGGATTTTCGGAAGTAATTCCTTGTTTGTCATTTCATTCTCCTCCATTTAATTTTTTAGCGTATGCGCTAGGTGTCATCCCCGTACTTTTCTTGAAAATCTGACTGAAATACTGGGGATTATTTCCACACCCTACCTGCTGGGCAACCCATTGAATCTGTTCTGTATGGCCTTCTGCTAATAACTGCTTGGCTTTTTGGATGCGCAGGGCAGTGATGTAGTTTGAGAATTTTTGCTTTGTTTCCTTACTGAATCGTTTGCTGACATAATCCACATTCATAAAAAGATGATTTTCAGCGATGCATTTTAAAGTAAGATTGGGATCATCCAGATTCTCAACCACATATAGAATGATTTTGTCGATGAAAGGGCTGTAGTGCTGGGAACGGCTGGATGGCTTTTTCAGGATCTCGTTTAGTTTCCTGAACAGCATGTGGCGGATTTCAGAATATTCAGTATGCTGGTTTAAGTCCATCAGATACTCAGTCGTATCCACAGATGACAGATAGCTGCTTTCCGTAGCCAGTTTAATTAAAATTCGTGATCCGGCCTGCTTTAGAAAATCCGTATTGCTGATATCGTTTAAAGTGGCAGTAAGATTCTCCAGACAGGATTTCCGTTCCGGTTCTTCTGCTTCGATTAAACGTGCAGTCAGTTCCTCTATTTTTGTAATTAAATTTTTATAATTGCAGATAGGAACTGGATCCAGACCATTCATGTAATAAATTATTCCATAACGTCTTATTTTTGTGATCAGAGTTTCCAAAAGCCGTTCCAGACTATTGAAGGGGAATCGTTTATAGTCTAATTGAAAAGGCAGTCCTTTTGGTTTTAAGGTCCCCATAAACAAATCAAATTGGTCGTAGGAAGCCTGGTATCTTTCAAAAAAAAGAATCAGTGAGTTTTTCACATAGATACAATATAGTTCAATGCCAGGGCCATGCTCGGCCATATAGTCATAAATGCAGCTTAAAACGGAATTTAAATATTCTTCTTCTAAATAATGAAGGAAGCACAATTCATACCCCGTATGATAGAAATCCATAAATCCTGAATAAGCATCCCAGGAAAATTCCGCAGGATCAGACTTAAAGATCTGCTCGTTAATAATATTTCCCATAATGCTGTGGTGCAGATTGACAGTCAGAGCCTTCTGACGTTCCTTTAAATCCTGAAAAGCCTGGCGGTGATAGTATTCCTTTATAATATCTTTCATGCTTTCTATGATTTGTTCTTCGTTGCAGGGTTTAAGCAGATAGTGGTGAACCCGGTATTTCATTGCCTGCTTTGCATATTCGAATTCTCCGAATCCGGACAGCAGAATAAACTGTGTGTCCATATTGGCTTGATAGATACGCTCTATTAATTCCAATCCGGACAGGCCCGGCATGCGGATATCGGTCATCACAATATGGGGTGATTCATCGAGAATCATGTGATAGGCCTCGATTCCGTCACGGCATGTTCCTACAAGTTCAATGCCAAGGCTGTTCCAGTCAATTAAGGAGGAGATAGATTCCCGAATTACCCGTTCATCATCGGCTATTATTAATTTAAGCATGATTAGTCTCCTTTCGTATCAAAAATGTCTTCCGGAGGAAAGCTCAGAGGAAAAGAAAGCTGTGCGACGGCCTGGTCGTCCTCATTATAGAGGGTAAGGCCGTAATGTTCTCCGTAAGTCAGCTTCATTCGCTCCGATATATTTAACAGGCCGATTCCAAAACCATGAGGTTGCGTTTCCCTGTTTTTCAATCTGTTTATCAGGTCCTCTTCAAAGGCGGAGCTGTTATTTCTTACTGTGACAATGAGGGAAGAATCGTCTGCTTCAGCTGTAATTAAAATCCGGCATCCTTCTGTATTTTCTTCCAGTCCATATCGTATTGCGTTTTCCACCAGGGGCTGGAGCGTCAGTTTTAACACATAACACCCAACGAGATTTTCAGGGGCAGATATTTCATATTCCAGCCGGTCTTCATACCGGAATTTCTGGATGGTCATATAACATTGCACCAGCTCAAGTTCTCTGCTTAACGGTACCTGCTTGTTTTTCTGGTCCAGTGTGATGCGAAGGAGCGTTCCCAGAGATTCTGTCATGGAAGAGATATCCTTTGCACCGATTGTTTTTGCCCTCCAGTTAATTGATTCTAAGGTATTGTATAAAAAATGGGGATTCATCTGTGTCTCCAGCGCTTTAAGCTGGGCTTCCTTTATCAGTATTTTGTTCAGGTAGTTTGTTTTAATAAGCTGATTTACTTTATCCACCATCTGGTCGAAACAGGAGTGCAGAATCCCTAATTCGTCGGTGCGATTGCTGTAATCATAGGAAACCTGGAGAGCCTCATTTTGTCCGGATGCAAAGCGTTCCATTTTTAAAAGGAGATTATCAAAATGTTTCGTGATTGAGTCAATCAATGAAGAGGACATCAGGATAGCCAGTCCAATGGAGACAGCAATGATAATCAGGCAGATTTCCAGGCTTGTGCGGAGAGAATCTGCAATGCTGCCATAGGGAATCAGACAGACATAATCCCAGCCATATTCCGGTATGATTCCTTTGACGTAAAAGAAACTGTTTCTATCTTTATTTACAATTCCGTATCTGGAATGGAAATAAGTTCCAAAAAGAGTTTTATGGTCAGCCTTTATACTGGAAGAATTGTAGATTAAGTTCTCCTGGCTGGAAAGAATATAGCTTGTGTCATCATTAAAATGGCTGGTGTTAGTGGCAGCATTAATGAGTCCGTCAACGTTGATGCTTACAATTAGTGTTCCCAGCGGATCAAGAGTTAAATATTCTGTGCGCAGTAAATGTTTGACCATAAATAAACCATATTGATCGCTGTAGTCGGTAATCCAGACGGTTCGTCCCCTGGCGTTTTCGGCTCTCGTGACGAGATCCTCAACCACGGATTCCGGAAGCGTTTTTCCAGCTGCGATATGAGTATGGATGGAGTACCGGTCCTGATAAAGACTCATAAAGTTAATGTTATTTTTGCGGAAGGTAAAATAATATTCATTTAAAACTCCGTAAAGTGATTTGTATGCGATGGAACGGTCCTGGATGCTTAAGGAGTCTTTTAAAGTACCAAGTCCGTTCTGTATATTGATATCAGCCAGAAACATATCTGCCATTGTAGATATATTATCCAACCGGTTATTTAACTCTTTGCCAGTATAGGATAAGGAGGAGGCCACAGACTGATAAAGCACCTTTTGATTGGCTTTTGTTATCAGCTGAATACTAAATAGAGAGGCCAAAGCCAAAAGGATTATGCAAAAAAATACAATGGAATGAATCTTCTTTTTTAAAGAGAGATTTCTTATAAAATGTTTCATAACAACCGCCTTTCGGATCTGGACTAATGACAGCTAAATTATATATAAAACATTACGCTAATACAACCGATAAGTACAAAGAACTATTCAAATTATACACACAACACGGTTTTTTCAACATGGAAGCCGGTTTTAATCATTTACTGGAATTATGGGGGGAAGTATAATGAAAATCGCCTGATATACAAAAAAATGATTGGAGGAAGGTTATATGAAGAAAAAAATTGCGTTACTTATTGCGGCAGTTATTGCATCAGCGTCTCTTTCCGGATGCGGAGGCGGCGGTACAGCTACTACTGCAGATACAACAGCTGGCTCTACAGCAGGTTCTACAGCAGCAGAAACCACAAAGGCAGCTGCGGGGGATGAAAGCGGAAATCTTAAGCTAACCATGAGTTGGTGGGGAAATCAGGTCAGAAACGAGAAAACACAGGCAGCACTTGATTTGTATACAGAGCAGAATCCTGGGACAGTGATAGAAGGACAGTTCTCTGAGTGGTCTGATTACTGGAATAAACTGGCGACATCTGCAGCAGGCCAGTCAATTCCTGATATTGTTCAGATGGATTATTCATTTATTGACCAGTATGTAAAAAACGGACTTTTGGTGGATTTGACACCCTATATAAAAGATGGCACTTTGGATGTCTCAAATATCTCTGAAAATACCATGGCAAGCGGTACGGTGAACGGAGGCGTGTATGCGGTGTGTGCGGGAATTAATGCACCATCATTGCTGTATAATAAGACCCTCTTAGATAAAAATGGTATTGTGGTCAAAGACTATATGACAACCGATGAATTTATTGATTTATGCCGTGAGGTTTATAAGAAGACCGGGTATAAAACAAACATTGCTTATTACAATGCAGGTGCTTTTCTGGATTATTTCATGAGAGGAAGCGATGTTGTTCTCTATGGGGATAAGAAGATGGGCGGAGAGGAAAAAGATTATCTTCCATTCTTCCAGATGTATGAAACAGGTATAAAAGAAGGGTGGTTTATCGATCCAGGTGTATTTGCTGAACTTTCCATCGGTTCCGTGGAGCAGGAGCCCCTGGTTTACGGATCTAGTCCTGAAACCATGTCCTGGTGTGCTTTTTATAATTCAAACCAGCTGACCGCAATGCAAAAAGCAGCTCCGGAAGGTATGGAGATCGGTGTCACAACCTGGCCCTCAGCAGATCCGAAAAAGTCCGGTTATTTAAAATCCAGCCAGTTCTTTTCTGTAGGAGCTCATTCAAAGAATCCGGAAGAAGCAGTGAAGGTTATTAACTTTTTAACTAATTCCAGCGATGCAAATAATATTTTACTGGGTGAACGGGGAGTTCCGGCTTCCAGTGTGATTGCAAAGGAACTGGCACCGAAGATGAGTGATGTGGATCAGAAAGTCATTCATTATGTCAATGAAGTGGTTACTCCGAATTGTTCCCCCATTAATCCGCCCCAGCCAGATGGTGCGAGCGAAGTCTCAAATCTGTTAAACCAGGTACAGGAACAGGTGTGCTATAGTGAATATGATGCCGAAACAGCCGCTAAAGAATTCTATAACGGGGCCAACGAAATTATGAGTAAGAAATAATAAATCAGAAGAATACGGGGGCAGAGACAGCTTTGCCCCTGTTCTGTCAAGAAGACGGTTATCGATGAATGGAGGATGTCTATGAAAGATACGTTAGGTGCAGGACTCAGACATTTCCTGAATAAAGAAAGCACAGCGGGAGTGGTATTTTGCCTTCCTTTTATCGTTGGCTTTCTGCTGTTTATGGTTGTACCTATGGGAATTTCCTTTTACTATTCTTTATGTGATTATAATATTTTGTCTCCGCCTGTTTTCACAGGATTTAATAATTACATAAAAATGTTTACTGATGATAATGTGTTTTATAAAACCATAGGAGTCACGTTTTATTTTGCCTTTGTATCGGTTCCTCTGCGTCTGATCTTTGCGCTTATGGTAGCCCTGCTTCTGCTGAAATCATCAAAGGCAACCGGCTTTTACCGGGC
>JAQSYE010000250.1 GCA_029256305.1 Lacrimispora sp.
AAAAAGGCAGTCATTGTGGATCCCGGCGATGAAGGTGCATATATCCTGGAGCAGTGCGGGAAGCTGTCTGTTACACCGGAAGTCATTTTATTAACCCACGGTCACTTCGATCACATTATGGCAGTGGAGGAGATCAAACGGGCATTTCCTGAGGTAATTGTTTACGCCGGAGAAAAGGAAAAAATGCTGCTTAATGATCCGTCTGTAAACCTGTCCACCAGCACCGGAAGACGCTGTTCTATCGAGGCAGACCGGTACGTGACGGATGGAGAGATGATTGATCTTGCAGGGATTTCAACTCATGTGATTGCCACTCCAGGTCATACGGAAGGGTGCGTCTGCTACTATATGAAAGAGGAAGACGTTTTAATCAGCGGAGATACCCTCTTTCTTGAATCCCTGGGGCGGACGGATCTTCCTACAGGAGACCAGTTAAAGATCATAAGTTCCATCAGGGGAAAACTGTTCCCCCTTCCCGGTGACACCATGGTTTATCCGGGACACGGGAGCGTAACTACCATCGGTCATGAAAAATCATATAATCCGGTGGCATTATACAGAGGATAGGGAATAAAAATGATAGGATTAATATTAGATGATCAATCCTTTGAACAGGACATCAGAGAACTGCTTATGGCATTTTATCCAGGAGAACGTTTCCTTCACGAGGAGAATCCGGATGAAGAATTCCGACTCCTTGTCCGCAGCGTGACTGGAGATGATTTCTTCCAGCTGAGTCTTGAAGATAAGGAACAGAAAATAACAAAGACTTCTACAACGGAGGTGGATTTTTCCGACCGCTTTGAAACCAAAAACCGAATTAAGAGGATGCTCTATGGCATGGTGGGTGAACTAACTGGCAGGGAGCTTCCCTGGGGAACGCTTACCGGAATCCGACCGGTTAAAATAGTAATGGCAAAACTTCTTTCCGGCAGTAACGAAGAAGAAGTCTTTGATTATATGAAGGATACGTATTTAACCAGTGACCAGAAGGTGAATTTAAGTCTGGAAATTGCCCAAAAAGAGTTTGACCTGCTGTCAGCCATTGACTATGAAAATGGCTACAGCCTCTATATTGGAATTCCATTCTGTCCCACCACCTGTCTTTATTGTTCCTTTACATCCTTTCCCATCAGCCAGTGGGAAAAACGAATGGATGATTATCTGGAGGCCCTGTTTAAAGAGATGGAGTTTACAGCCAGACGAATGGTCGGAAAAACACTGGACACTGTGTATGTAGGAGGCGGAACACCAACCTCTCTTAGTGCAGAGCATTTGGAAAAGCTCCTTGGCAGGATGAAGAAAACCTTTGATTTTACCAATGCAAAAGAATTTACTGTGGAAGCAGGAAGACCGGACAGCATTACCCAGGAGAAACTGAAGGTATTAAAAAAATATGGTGTAACCCGTATTTCCATTAATCCCCAGACCATGAAAGAAGAGACACTTAAAATCATCGGTCGCCGTCACACGGTGGAGATGGTAAAGGATCAGTTCTTGTTAGCCAGATCATTGGGGTTTGATAACATTAATATGGATTTAATTATCGGACTGCCAGGGGAAGACATGGAAGATGTGAGACGGACCATGGAGGAAATTAAGTCTCTGGGACCTGATAGCATCACCGTTCACACCTTGGCAATTAAGCGGGCAGCACGTCTTA
Organism: Lacrimispora sp.; assembly: GCA_029256305.1. Taxonomy (GTDB): domain Bacteria; phylum Bacillota; class Clostridia; order Lachnospirales; family Lachnospiraceae; genus Lacrimispora. Next base: position 1,664 of record JAQSYE010000250.1, read on the forward strand.
ATATGTTTAAGGAAGAGTACGGAGATTTAAAAATTACGGGAACTCAGGAAATGATTGATTTAACTGCTTCTTATGCCCGAAGCATGGGGCAGGAGCCCTATTATCTCTACCGCCAGAAAAACATGGCTGGAAACTTTGAGAATGTGGGATATTCGGTTCCTGGAAAAGCCTGTATCTACAACATTCTGATTATGGAGGAAAAGCAGACCATAGCAGCCTGTGGAGCGGGAACTTCAACAAAAGTGGTATTTCCTTCAGAGAATCGATTAGAGAGGGTGGAAAATGTTAAGGATGTGGAACAGTACATTGCCCGAATCGATGAAATGATAGAAAGAAAAGAAAAAATGCTTGCAAAATCAGAAATGTAATTTAAAATAGAAAGCATGATTTGCGATTTCCATGAAAGATAGAAAATAGAATAAACGGAGTGAAAAAAATGTCATTAAAAAAGAAACCGGTTACCGGAATGAAGGACATACTTCCTGCTGAAATGCAGGTGCGGGAATATGTAATGAACCAGATTCAGGAGACGTACGGCGGATTTGGATTTAATTCCATTGAAACTCCTTGTGTGGAACACATCGAGAACTTAAGCAGCAAGCAGGGCGGCGACAATGAAAAGCTGATTTTCAAGATTATGAAGCGGGGAGAAAAGCTGAATCTGGAAGCAGCGCAGGAGGAGAATGATCTGGTTGACAGCGGTCTGCGTTATGATCTTACAGTTCCCCTTTCCAGATATTATTCCAACAATGCGGCGGTTCTTCCATCCCCTTTTAAATCCCTTCAGATGGGAAGCGTCTGGAGAGCAGATCGCCCACAGAGAGGGCGTTTCAGACAGTTCGTCCAGTGCGACATCGACATTTTGGGAGATCCCACAAGACTGGCCGAGATCGAACTGATTCTGGCAACGACCACACTGCTTGGCAAGGTAGGATTTAAAGGATATACGGTGAGAATCAACGACCGCAATATCTTAAAGGGTATGGCTGCACACTGCGGATTTTCAGAAGAGTCTTACGATCAGGTGTTTATTATTCTGGATAAGATGGACAAGATCGGCATGGATGGCGTGGCTGGTGAGTTAAAGGAAGCTGGTTATCCAGAGGAGAATATTAAAAACTATTTGTCCCTGTTTGAAACAGTGACCAGAGACGCAGCCGGTGTAAGAAGCTTAAAAGAAGTATTAAAAGACGCCATGGATTCGGAACTGGCAGAGAACCTGGCCGCTATCATTGACAGCGTAAGCCAGATTACCACCAGTCAGTTTAAGATTGAATTTGATCCTACTCTGGTACGAGGAATGTCTTACTACACAGGAACTATCTTTGAAATTCTGGTAGACGGTTTCCCAGGTTCCGTTGGCGGCGGCGGCCGTTATGATAAGATGATTGGCAAGTTTACCGGAATGGATACTCCGGCATGCGGCTTCTCCATTGGATTTGAACGGATCATCACCATCCTTATGGAAGAAGGTTTTACTGTACCGGGTAGTGAAGAAAGGCTTGCATTCCTGATCGAAAAGGGAGTAAGCGATACAGTCATGAACGAGGCAGTAAAAGAGGCTATGGGTGAGCGTGCAAAAGGGAAAACTGTACTGGTGTCCCAGATGAATAAAAATAAAAAGTTCCAGAAGGAAAGCCTTCTAAAGGAAGGATATACCCAGTTTAAGGAATTTTATAAAGAAGCACTAAAGGAAACATATTAGGAGGAAATTATGGCAGAGTCAATGTTGGGTTTAAAAAGATCCCATAGATGTACGGAAGTTACAGCAGCCTGTGCAGGAAACGAAGTAACAGTTATGGGCTGGGTTCAGAAAAGCAGAAACAAGGGCGGAATTATTTTCGTTGATTTAAGAGACCGTTCCGGTATTCTGCAGATCATCTTCGAAGAAAGCGACTGCGGATCAGAGAATTTTGCGAAAGCAGAGAAACTGAGAAGTGAGTTTGTTATTGCTGTTACCGGTGTAGTGGAAAACAGAGCGGGCGGTGTGAATGAGAATTTAGCAACCGGCGCCATAGAAGTGCGTGCAAATGGTCTGCGTATTCTTTCTGAGTCTGAAACTCCTCCCTTCCCAATTGAGGAAAACAGCAAGACAAAAGAAGAACTACGATTAAAATACCGTTATCTGGATTTAAGAAGATCGGACATTCAGAAGAATCTGATAATCAGAAGTAAGGTTGCTACCTTAACAAGAGCATTTCTGGCAGAGGAAGGCTTTTTAGAGATCGAGACTCCTACGCTCATTAAAAGTACACCGGAAGGTGCAAGGGATTATCTGGTGCCAAGCCGTGTTCATCCTGGTTCCTTCTATGCGCTGCCCCAGTCTCCCCAGCTTTTTAAACAGCTACTTATGTGCTCCGGTTATGACCGTTATTTCCAGTTGGCAAGATGCTACCGTGACGAAGATTTACGTGCAGACAGACAGCCGGAATTCACACAGATCGATATGGAGCTGTCCTTTGTAGATGTGGAAGATGTACTGGCAGTCAATGAGAGACTGCTTAAGAAGCTGTTTAAGGAAATCTGCAATTATGACCTGGAACTTCCGATTACACGTATGACCTGGAGAGAAGCCATGGATCGTTTTGGCTCCGATAAACCGGATATGCGTTTCGGAATGGAACTGAAGAACGTGTCAGAGGTAGTAAAGAATACAGAGTTTGCTGTATTTAAGGGCGCACTGGAAAACGGTGGATCTGTCCGCGGCATTAATGCAAAGGGACAGGCAGCCATGCCAAGGAAAAAGATCGATACTCTTGTGGAATATGCAAAGGGCTTCGGTGCAAAAGGTCTTGCCTATCTGGCAGTAAGCGAAGACGGAACCTACAAATGTTCCTTCTCCAAATTTATGTCAGAAGAAGAACTTGAAACACTGGCAAACGCCATGGAAGGACAGCCGGGAGATCTTCTTTTATTTGCGGCAGACAGAGATAAAGTAGTCTTTGACGTACTGGGTAACCTTCGTCTGGAGCTGGCAAGACAGTTAGAACTGTTAAAGAAGGATGAATTTAAATTCTTATGGGTAACAGAATTCCCATTACTTGAGTATTCCGAGGAACAGGGACGTTTTACAGCCATGCACCACCCATTTACTATGCCAATGGAAGAGGACTGGGCTCTTATCGATACGGATCCGGGTGCTATACGTGCCAAAGCTTATGATATCGTGCTAAATGGTACGGAGTTAGGCGGCGGATCGGTACGTATCCATCAGGGCGATATTCAGTCGAAGATGTTTGAGGTACTGGGCTTTACCAAAGAGCAGGCAAATGAGCAGTTTGGTTTCCTGTTAGATGCATTTAGATACGGTGTTCCTCCTCACGCAGGACTGGCTTATGGTCTTGACCGTGTAATCATGCTGATGGTTGGAGCAGACAGTATTCGTGACGTGATCGCATTCCCTAAAGTAAAGGATGCTTCCTGTTTGATGTCTGAGGCACCAGCCCCAGTAGACTCAAAACAGTTAAATGATCTTGGAATTAAAGTGAGTGAAGAAATAGAATCTTAAGAAAAAAGTAAAAACCTCTCTGTAAAGCGAAAAAGCTAAGACAGAGAGGTTTTTTTGGCTCTTTGTCAATAGTTGGGGTGGGATTCTGTTTGAATCCCGCTCCATTCTTTGCTTAGAGCCATTTTTATGTCTTGTTCTACTGTATTGTATTTTTG